>NZ_JBWKAI010000014.1:0-49839 GCF_056500955.1 Streptococcus sp. F2 | reverse complement strand
AATTATCAATAGCAATAATAAAATCAATCATCGTAGTCACCTCATCTATAGTGTACTACTTTGATTGATTTTGTCATTATGAATCTAGTTTTCTGAAAACAAAAGTTTCTTCATGCGTTTGGCGTGGTTATTTGGCCTTATTTCTTGTAAATATCGAAGCTGATTTCATCCTTAAACAAATCAATTTTCTTGGCCTTCAAATAGACTCTCGCATCGTTTTTAACCTCTTGCAAATTGACCACAATAGCTGATTGTTGTGGCATCACTTTCACAAACTTCGGCAACTTGTAGCTTGACTTCAAATATTGCAGAACATCTTTTTCAGGTAGAGGCAAGGTTCCTACTGAAAAAGAAATCACCTGTAGCTGAACAGCTCCATTATCTAAACGATGAGGTTGAAAGTAGATGTATAAAGGGACTTCATATCCTAGAAGTTGGTAGGTTCCTTCGAATAAAATGGATGAAGAGGTGGCGTAGAATTTGTAATGCATCTTTTCAGACTGATAGTCCTTGAGGTAGCTGGCCACCGTTTCATTCAGTTGTTCTCTGCTTGTGGTAAACGTACCGACTTTAACATTTTTAGTGGCTTTTTGAGCAATTAAATCTGACTCAGGCTCTCTCACTTGAATAAGACGACTTCCAATAACTAATAAAAAGGCGACATTGAAAGCCAACAAAAGCAAGAAGCCCCATTTCCACCAGTTAAGGGGTGATTTCTTTTCCATGTTTTCTGATTTTCTCCATTACTGCGTCTGACATGATTTGATAACCAGTATTATTGGGGTGAAAATGGTCTCCCGTAAACAAGGCATCGTTAACAATTGTGGTTTGGTCTCCTGACGATTGAACAATCCCCTCTTGGCCATTAACCCCCTTATATAAGAGGTCATTGATAGGAACAAAATAAACATGCTTGTAATCATCAAGAACGTCCTTAGTTTTATCGTTCCAATCGTCAATAACCTTTTGCATATCCGTTAATTCTGGAAAATTCAAGTAGAAAGGATTATAAATCCCCAAAACAAAAATGGGTAGTTCATTATTATCTTTTCTTGCTAAATCAATAATCTTCCGCAACCGCTCTTGATACTGACGAGCTGGTTTCTTAAAACTGGACACTTGTAAGTCAGCTAAATTGTTTCGAATAACGGCCATAACATCATTACCACCAACTGTTAAAGTCATCACATCAGCTTTTTTTAAAGCTTTTCGAATGTCTTTTTCTTGGGTCATTCGATCAAGGATTTGCTGGCTGGTGTTCCCAGATACGCCATAATTTTGAGGGCTCACGTTAGCTTTTAGATAATCTCCCATATCACTTGCTAATAAGGGAACAAAACCGCCTTGGTTGGTCAAGTCTCCCACGCCTTCAGTCAAGGAATCTCCTATGGCAACGTAATGGATATCCATTTGCTCATTTTTTAGAAAATCACTTTTTTTCAATCGTGAATCTGACTTAGGGATGAGAAAATTGAGCATTACGAACGCCAGGCCTAAACTGACCAGAAAGAAAAGGAGACCGTTAAGAAATCGACGATTATTCATAACGAACCATAACCGCAAAGGCTCCCTCACCCGTATGCGTCTGGATAATAGAGCCAGTTTCTAAAACCGTAATAAGTCCTGTGTAGTGAGCTGCAATTTTTTCTTTTAGCATTAAAGCAAGATCAGCTTCTCCAGCATAAGAAATGGCTACTTCAGCAATCGGACGGTGACTGTTATCAGCCAGATAGCCATCTAACCATTTGGTAAAGGTTTTATTTCCTCTCCCTTTGACAAGAGTTTTGAGTTCATCATTTTTAAGTTCCATCAACACCCTAACATTTAGAAGCGAGCTAAGAACTCCCGTTACACGGCCGATTCGGCCCCCTTTGACAAGGTTTTCTAACGTTGAAACCCCAATATAGAGTTCTGTTTTTGACTTAATATCTTGAACCGCAGCCAAAATATCTTCTAGACTTGCACCCGCTTGTGCCAACTTTGCTGCTGCAACAACTTGGAATTTCAAGGCTTGGTCTGTGAATCCAGAATCTAAAACCGTTACTGGCGCTTCAGCAATTTCTGCTCCTTGGCGTGATGCTTCGATAGTTCCTGATAAAGCTGGGGACAGGTGGATAGCAACAATGTCGGTTGCTCCTTCTTTAACAAGCTTCTCATAAGTTTCAGCAAAAAGACCAACTGGAGGTTGACTCGTTTTGGGAAGAGACTTGCTAGCCTTCATTAGGCTCAAAAAGTAACCTTCTTCTTTCAAGTCATTATCAGAATATAATTTGCTATCAATCATAACGGATAGAGGCACTACGGTAATGTCCAAGGCCTTAACTAATTCTGGTTCAATGGTCATTGATGAATCTGCAACAATTTTAATAGTTCCCATGTATTTTTCCATTCTAGACTAGTTTCTCGTCTCCTTATTTTATCACTCCTTGGCAAATAAATCAAAATTAGTCACGCATCTTCTGAGTATTTATTAACTGAGAAGTTAACAAACCAGCTGTTTTGTTTTTAAAGTATGATGACGTCATGAGTTTTAAATCAATATAAAACAGGAGCCTCATCTAAATGGTCTGACTCCTGTGTTGTGTTATCCATGTCTTATCTTCTCAGACCTGCCTTATCAGTCAATTGATGAGGGCTCAGTTTTTTTAATCACCAGAAGAGTTGCAAAACCTAGGCAAGTCATCCCGAACCAAGGCAGAGTGGTCCACGATTGATCTCCTGTTACTGGCAAATCTTTCTTCTCCTTGCGCACTAGGAAGCTAATTTTTCGGTTATAGGGCACGGGAACATCTTTTCTGTTATCCCCAATATAAGAAATAATGCGTCCTAACTCATCAATAATAACGCTTGGTTGATTCGTTTGCTGACTAGTTCCTCTTTTCCTATCAATAGTTTGTTCGACCTTTTTCTTTTCATAGTGGGCTGCTAAAACTTCGCCAAACACTTCACCATGAGAATACACCTGAGTTGTTAAATCAGACTTTTTAGACACTAAAGACGCTAATTTTGTAGTCGCTGCATTCAAAGCTTCCATTTTTTCAAGCAATTGACGCTTTGCTACCATATAACGCAGAGCTGGGCTTGGGGCTGTTCTCACGTGTGGTGTCGGTTTATCACTATTTTCCTGATCATCAAGAACCGGAAGACTAACAGCGATAGCGTTCATCAACATAGGCGTATCAGCTTCACCAGCAGAGGTTTCTGCTAAACTAGGCTTATCTAACCCTTCATCTTCAGCGGATGGCTCACCCTCTCTTTCAAAGTAGTGACCCTCATCCTCTTCAAGATCATCCTCAAAATCATCTGCTAAAGGAAAATCTGGTATTTCCTGTTTTGCTTCAGACTGCTCTTGAGGCACGGATTTCGCAGAGGTGGATGTGTCTTGGTCAGTAGTTATTTGATGGTCTACTTTCACTTCCTTACTTGACTGTTGAGTTGCTCTCACTGTTGAAAAACTGCAACTTAGGACAGCCAATACCATAATGCTTGCGAAATATAATTTTTTATTAGACATGTATGTCTCCTAGCTTAAAATTCTCTTATATATTCTACTATTTATCAGGGGTTTGTCAAGACAGTTGAGCAAAAAGAAACCGCCCAACGTCCTGCTAGATGGCATCAGAGCGCTAAGGCTCCAGAATCTAACAACAGGCTAATCTGACGGTTTCTCTTTCTCATCAAAAGACTATTCTATTGAATAGTCACAGTTTTTTCTGTTTATTAATGTTTGGCCAGTAATTCACGAGCCTGAGTGAGAGCAGCTTCTGTCATGTCTGCACCAGCAAGCATTCTGGCAATTTCTTCCACACGTTCTTCAGAAGTTAACAACCTTACCTTCGAAACAGTGGACTCTTCTTTACTCTCTTTAGAAATAAAATACTGGTAATCAGCGATGGCAATGACTTGAGGTAAGTGTGAAATAGCAAGAACTTGCCCATGTCGCCCAATTTTATAAATCTTTTGGGCAATGGCTTGAGCAACTCGACCAGAAACACCTGTATCTACTTCATCAAAAACAATACTCGTTTTATCTTCTTTTTTAGAGATAGCTGCTTTGATAGCCAACATCAAGCGTGATAATTCGCCGCCCGAAGCCACCTTGACAAGGGGCTTGAATCCTTCACCTGGATTGGTGGAGATGTAAAATTCCAAGCTTTCATTACCATCACGATTGAATTTTGATGTGGCAAAGTGAACTTTGAAGTCTGCTTTTTCCATATAAAGTTCCTTAAGTTCAGCTTTGATATCAGTTTCTAATTGCTCCGCCAATTGATGGCGAGAGACACTTAACTCCGAAGCAGCAGTAACCAATTGTTTTTCTAAGCTTTTCAATTCTGCCTCTAGGTCCCCTGAAGACAACTCATCGCCTGTTAATAGCTGGTATTCTTTGACGATATTATCGTAGTAGTCAAGCACATCATTCACATCGCCACCGTATTTACGGGTTAAGCTATTGAGTGTATCCAAGCGAAATTCAATTTCCTGTAATCGCCCACCATCAAAATCCAGTTGGTCAATGGTATCTGATAATTGCTTGCTCACTTCTTCAAGAATATAATAGGCTTCAGAAATCGAAGTCGACATCCCTTTGTACTCAGAATCAAACTGCTCAATTGATAGCAAGTCATTCATGCTAGAGCGAATATTGGATAGGCTTGAAAAATCTTCATTATCTAGCATGACATAAGCATTGGTCAGGGTATCAGCAATTTTCTTATGATTTAACAAACGATCACGTTCTTGACCTAGTCGCTCATCCTCTCCTCGGTTCAAAGCTGCAGTTTCAATCTCCGCTATCTGAAAAGCCAACATGTCGATACGATCTTTATGTTCTTTTTCATTTTTTTGTTTATCAATAACCTGTCGACGCAAGCTTTTATAACGATCAAAAATAAGCTGATAGTTCTCTTTCAATTGCTCAAAAGCCTTATCACCAAAAGCATCCAAAATTTGCTGGTGAAGCTGTGGTCTCATTAATTCTTCTTGGTCATGTTGCCCATGAATATCTACCAAAAACTGCCCGACCTCTTTTAAGGTCGCTAAGTTAACCATCTGACCGTTAATGCGGCTCACGCTTCTGCCATTGGCAAAAATATCTCGGCGGATTACCAAATCTTCTTCCATTGCAATTCCAGAGGCTTCTAAACATGCAACCAGTGCCGGATTGGCATCTACGGAAAAAAAGCCTTCAATTTCTGCCTTATTAGCGCCGTGGCGAATCACTTCTGTACTAGCACGCGCACCAAGCATCATATTCATGGCATCAATAATAATGGACTTTCCAGCTCCTGTTTCACCCGTCAAAACTGTCATGCCATTTTCAAAATTCAGAGAGATTTCCTCAATAATGGCAAAATTTTTAATGGAAATTTCTAATAGCATCACTTTCTCCCTGTTATTCTAAGTTTGCCCCTGCATCCAGAGCAAGACTTCCTGACGAATCTTATCGGCATCTGCTGCTGATTTAGCAATCAAAAGTAAACTGTCATCATCTGCAATAAGACTAAAAATAGCTTCTGGAAAATCAGTTAACAAGTAACGTTTTATGAGTTTGCTATTTCCAGGAACTACTTTTAAATAAAGATGTTGCTCAAGTCCTGCTGTCGGGTCCGAAATAGCCAAAATGGTACTTTTAATAGAACGTGGTCCTTGGATTATCTTTTTACGACTATCTTGAGAGAGGCCGTAGACATAGCGACCACTGCCAGAAGGAATTTTAACAATGCCAATTTCATT
Source organism: Streptococcus sp. F2 (assembly GCF_056500955.1). NCBI lineage: Bacteria > Bacillati > Bacillota > Bacilli > Lactobacillales > Streptococcaceae > Streptococcus > Streptococcus sp. F2. Next base: position 44,103 of record NZ_JBWKAI010000014.1, on the reverse strand, counting down.
CATGTCTCTTGAAATAGTAGCCTGGGTCAATTCTAACCCATGCTCTGCCAACAATCTTAAGAGGTCATGTTGCGTCTCAATTGGATGCGTCAAAACCATTTTTTTGATTAATTCAAGTCGTTCACTCTTTTTCATGTTTCTCAAACTCCTTATGTGCCTTGGCAACAACTTCCTGAATCAGATGTGGGGCTAACGTTTCAGGTGTCTGTGACTTAACAAGATGAGCTAAAAATTCGATATTGCCATGACCACCCTGAATAGGGGAAAAATCAAGACCCTTAACTGTAAATCCGTAATTTAAGGCAAAATCCATGACCTTTTGAATCACTTTTTCATGAATCTGTTTGTCTTTGACGATGCCTTTTTTACCAATCTGCTCGCGCCCAGCTTCAAATTGCGGTTTAATGAGAGCAATAACCTGTCCCTGATCTGATAAAACGTTATGCAGGGCTGGCAAAATCAAGCTGAGGGAAATGAAAGACACATCAATACTGGCAAATACAGGCTGTCCCTCACTAAAGTCCTCTAGCTGAGCATAACGAAAGTTATACTGTTCCATACTTCTCACTCGTGGATCTTGTCTGAGTTTCCATACCAACTGATTGGTCCCAACGTCGACGGCATAGACTAACTTGGCCCCATCTTGTAACATAACATCCGTAAAGCCACCTGTTGAAGCGCCAATATCAATCCCAATTTGATTAGCAACCGATACACCAAAAACATGCAGCCCCTTTTCTAGTTTTAATCCACCACGACTGACGTATTTGAGTTTTTCGCCTTTAAGTTTTAACTCAGTCCCATCGTCAATTTTGTCACCTGGCTTGTCATAGCGTTGGCCATTAATCACAGAGACCACTAACCCTGCCATAACACCGCGCTTAGCTTGCTCTCTGGTCTCAAATAATCCTTGCTTATAGGCTAACACATCTACTCTTTCTTTAGGCATTAAGTCGTAACCCTTCTATCAGTTTTGTAATCGTTTGAGGCTTAAAGCCTACATCGCTTTCTAGTGTCTGAAAAATCGTCAAAGCCTGATCTAAACTCTCTGTCAACAGTTGGTAAGAGGCTTCTAACCCCAGTAAACTTGGGTAAGTAGCTTTTTCTGCGAATAAGTCCTTTTTAGGCGTTTTTCCAAGATCTTCAAAGCTAGCTGTCACGTCTAAAATATCATCCCTAATCTGAAAGGCGTGCCCGATGAGCATTCCCGCCTGCTCTAGTTGTTGACGAACAGTAATAGCCTGTTCTGTTACAAGAGCTGCTGCTTTAAAAGGAAAAGCTAATAATTTTCCGGTTTTATTGAGGTGAATCAGTGACAACTGAGGGAGACTTAAAGCTTGATTTTCCCCTTTCATATCTAGCATCTGACCACCAACCATGCCAAAAGTTCCTGAAGCTAGGGAAAGTTCTTGGATTAAGGCTACTTTAACCTCACTATTTAATTCAGCTTGAGCTATTAACCCAAAGGGGTCTAAAAATAAGCTGTCTCCCGCCAAAATGGCCGTGGCTTCTCCAAATTGTTTGTGATTGGTCAGTCTGCCACGTCGGTAATCATCGTTATCCATGGCTGGCAAATCATCGTGAATCAGACTTCCTGTATGAATCATTTCAAGAGCTGCAGCCAAATCAAAATGAGCTTTCTGTAACGATACCCCAAATCCCTCAATCATCTCTAATAAGATAAGTGGGCGAATGCGCTTGCCACCACTGTCAACAGAATACAAGATGGCATCAATCAACTCTTCAGATACACCGTTACTAGTCGGCTTATAGTAGCGACGAATGGCTTCGTCAATTCTAGCTAATTTGTCCATTAATCATCCATATCTACTTCTGTGCCATCAGCTTGCATCACTTTGACGAGTGTTTTTTCTGCCGCTTGTAAGGTCTTTTGAAGTTCTTTTGAGAGAAGCATTCCTTTTTGAAATTCTGAAATAGCTTCTTCCAATGGGACATCCCCATTTTCAAGTTTGTTCACAATAGTCTCTAAATCTTGTAAATTTTCTTCAAATGTTTTCGTTTTTGACATCTTTTACCTCTACATCTAATTGTCCATCACGCATCTTAATGGTTAACTGATCACCCTTTGTTATCTGACTTACAGAGGCTACCAGTTCTTGATTTTTTTCAATCAACGCATAACCACGCGCAATAATTCGGCCAGTGTCCAGTGATAGCAAAGCATCCTGTGCTTTTTCAAATCGGGCCAGCTGGCTATCGTACTGATTTGTCATATTAGCCATCAGTAAACGCTTAGCGGTAGCAACACGGTCTTGGTACCGCTCGATTTTTGTCTGTAATTGACTATTAGCCAAGGCATGATCCAACTGAACCTTGTTTTCTTTGGCGGAGCTCAGACGATCTTTCATAGTATTCATCAGGGTCATGCTAAGGCGATCAATTTTTTGCAAGTAGGCATCGTATAATCGTTCTGGTTGCCTAAAAATAACAGATTGTGATAGTTTATTCACCCACTCTTGCCGTTGCTTAATCCGCCTCATGCAGGCCTGATAGGAACGATTTTGCCGCTCTACTATCCAAGACATAAGATCTGTTTTTGTAATAGGCGTTGCTAACTCTGCTGCTGCTGTTGGTGTGGCTGCTCTGCGATCTGCCACAAAATCCGCCAGGGTTGTATCAGTTTCATGACCCACACTCGAAATCACTGGAAGTTTCGATTCAAAGATAGCCTGAACCACTATTTCCTCGTTGAAAGCCCAAAGGTCTTCTATCGAGCCACCTCCACGACCAACAATGAGCAAGTCCAAATCCTCTCTTTGGTTGGCTCTTCGAATATTCGCCACTACTTCTTGGGCAGCTCCATCACCTTGTACTTTAGTTGGGAATAATAAAATCTCAACCCCTGGAAAACGCCGTGAAACAGTTGTGATAATATCTCGAATCACAGCGCCACTTGGACTTGTAATGACCCCAATTTTTGACACAAACTGTGGTAAGGGCTGCTTGTGTTTTTGCTCAAAATAACCTGCTGCAGTTAATTTCTTCTTTAATTGTTCAAACTGCAAAGCCAAGGCACCTATGCCGTCTGGCTCTGCCTTTTCAATCACGATAGAATAGGAACCACTCGGTTCATAAAGTTGGACTCGCCCAATCACATTAATTTTCATGCCTTCTTCTAGGTCAAATCCTAGTTTTTTATAGACTCCTGCCCACATGGTGGCTTGAATCACAGCACTTTCATCTTTTAAGGAAAAATATTGATGAGTCGGTCGTTTTCGAAAATTGGACACTTGACCAGTCAGATAAACCCGTTCCAAATAAGGGTCACGGTCAAATTTTAATTTTAAATATTTCGTCAAATGAGTGACGGTTAAATAATCTGCCATCAAGCCACCTTTCACATAGTTGGACCTGACATAGTCCCTTTGCATACTAATGCAATTATACCATTTTTCTGAATAAATAGTGAGCAGAAAACCAGAAAAAGGAGTCTCTTTCGGCTCCTCTCTTACTCTATTATAAACCCTTTATCAGCACTACTCATTTTCTTCGCTGAATGCTTTCATCCATTTTGGAATTTCCTGGCTAATAGCTGTTGGTAAGACCACATAAGCTTCTTGGGCTAATGCATCAGCAATGGCTGAGTGAAGATAGGCCGCACAAGCTACCCTATCAAACAAATCAACCTGCTTAAACTGAACAGCCATTGCCGCAATCATACCTGCCAAAGTATCCCCCATACCACCAATTGCTTGATATGGCCCTCCAACAGTTAGCTCATAAATCTTATCATCTTGATAGAGTTTAGTTACTGAACTTTTAGCCACCAAAATCGTCCCTTGAGGAAATTGCTGCAAGACTTTTTGAATGTTGGTCACCGTCTGTTGGTCAATGGCTAATCCAGAAAGGCGTTCCCACTCTTTCTGGTGGGGAGTAAGGATAATTGGTGACGTCAAATCTTGAAAGAAATAGTTTTTTTGAGCAGCAATCGTTAAAGCAGAGCCATCAACTAACAAGAGTTGATGGCCTTTGATATGAGACACGACCCATTCAAATAATCTTTGTGCTTTGCTATTTTCAGAAAGCCCTGGACCAATAAGGACTAAATCTGCCACTTCAAGTTGTCTTAGCAACAAGTCCCTGTCATCCACTGAAAATGCCATTGCTTCTGGTAAATGGCTATACAAAACTGAGATATTTGATTGATCAGTCGCAACAGTGATTAAACCTGCTCCACTGTTTAAAGCTGCCAGAGCTGCCATAATAATAGCACCACCATAAGGTGCTAAGCCCCCTATCAGAAGCAAGCGCCCGTAATTGCCTTTATGAGTTTCTTTTTGCCTTGGTAAAATCACTTTTCTCGCAAGATCATGGTCACTAATCATCAACTCACACTCCGTAAAGCTGCTTGGTAAGTTTGTTCTAATAACATGGTAATCGTCATCGGACCGACTCCCCCAGGAACAGGGGTAATTTTAGAGGCAACTTGAGAAACTTCATCAAAAGCCACATCTCCAATAAGTTTACCATTATCATCACGGTTCATGCCAACATCAATAACAACGGCCCCTTCTTTAACAAAGTCTTTCGTCACGAAATGACCTTGTCCAATGGCCACGATTAAAACATCCGCATGGTGGCAGACGTCTTCTAAATGTCGTGTCCTAGAATGCGTCAACGTTACCGTTGCATTCTTATCTAACAAGAGTTGAGCCATTGGTTTGCCTACAATGTTAGATCTTCCGATAATCACCGCATGCTTACCTTCAAGGTCCACCTCGTATTCGCGTAACATTTCCACAATGCCTGCTGGTGTGCAAGGAACCATCAAGGGACGACCTGACCAAAGGTGACCTGTATTCATGGGGTGAAAACCATCCACATCTTTTTTAGGATTAATAGCAAGGATAATTTTCTTATCATTAATGTGATTTGGCAAGGGCAATTGGACCAAGATGCCATGAATCGTATCATCTTCATTATAGCGTTCAATGATTGCAATCAATTCTTCCTGGCAAATAGATTCTGACAGCCTAACGGTTTCGCTTTTGAAGCCAGCAGCAAGTGCAGCCCGTTCTTTGTTGCGAACATACACTTGACTGGCAGGATTATCCCCAACCAAGATAACCACTAAACCTGGTACAATACCCTTCTCCTGTTTTAATTGCTGCACCTTAATAGTTAATTCGCTTTGCATTTTTTGGGCTAGGACTTTCCCATCCATTATTTCAGTCATCCAATTCCCCTTTCATTTTCATCTCTCTATTATATCAAAAATTTGTTTATCTGTTCTCCTATTTGCAAACTTCTACTGGTTGCCTACTCTTAGTATGCCCTTTTCAGAAAACCAAAAAGAGGCTGTCAGAAAGGTTTCTGCAGCCCTAGGTGAATCATTTTAGCTAAGAATCTCAGTGCTCTCAGTAACTTTCTTGCCTCTTTCTTAGTTTATTTGCTAGTCAACCTGTTCCATTTTTAGTTTGCAAGCCGCCTCAATAGCATCTAATTTAGCAAGACTATCAGCTTGCGTTTGACCAATGGTGTGGAGATAAAGTTTGATTTTAGGCTCTGTTCCAGACGGCCTCAAAGCATACCAAGACCCTTCATCAAAATAATACTTGAGGCAGTTTTGTTTTGGAAATTCTTGATAACCTTCTTTGAAGTCAATCGTCGTTTTTAAAGTTAGGTCTGCCACCGCTTTTAGAGGATGTTGACGAAAATCATTCATGATTCTAGCAATACGTTCTTGACCTTCAACCCCTTCTAATTCCAAGGCAATCTGACGTTCGTTATAATAGCCAAAAGTAGTGTAGATGTTTTCTAAAACATCCAGTAAGGTTTGGCCTCTTTCCTTATAATAGGCAGCCATCTCCACAACCATCATCGAGGCACTAACAGCGTCTTTGTCCCGAACAAATGTTCCATAGCAAAAACCAATACTCTCCTCGTAGCCAAAGAGATAGCTTTTAGTCTTGGTCACTTCGTATTCATTTGCCTTGCCACAAATGTTTTTAAAACCAGTCAAGGTTTCAACGGTTTCAATTCCATAATGGCTCGCAATAGCCCGTGACAAATCACCTGTCACAATAGACTTGACCAAAACAGGATGCTCTGGCAAATTGTCTAAGGCTGAACGCTGTGAAAAAATGTAATAAGACAAGAGCGCACCGATTTTATTGCCATTTAAAAAGATATACTCTCCTGCTGAATTTTTCACTTCTAAAGCCACACGATCACAGTCTGGGTCAGTCGCAATCAGAATATCGGCATCAACTTCCTTGCCTAATTTTTCGGAATAGGCAAAGGCTTTAGGGACTTCTGGGTTAGGGTAACCAACTGTTGTAAAGTCAGGATCGGGTAATTCTTGTTCAGGAACCACATAAACATTGTCAAAACCACGACGTTTCATGATTTCACGCACTGGTAAATTCCCAACGCCGTTAAGGGGCGTATAAACCACACGAACAGACTTATCAATAGACATATCGTTAATGGCTAAACCAAGGACTTCTTGCTTGTATGCTTCTTCAACGCTATCGTCAATATAGCTAACAAGACCGCTCGCTAAGGCTTCCTTGAAAGACATTTGCTTAATGGATTGATAATCAGTCAACTCAGCCATATGGCCTGCAATCTGGTCTGCAATATCATCTAGAATTTGAGACCCTTCTTGCCAATAAGCCTTGTAACCGTTATAGGCTTGTGGATTATGACTAGCGGTAATCATGACCCCTGAGACACAACCCAAGGCACGAATAGCATAGGAACACATGGGTGTTGGTCTAGTACCCTTATAAATATAAGCCTTGATACCATTCGCCGCCATAATAGAGCACGTTAACTCTGCAAATTCTTGAGACTGATAACGCACATCATAGCTAACAGCAATCCCTCTTGCAACTGCCTCAGCACCATGATCAATGATAGTATTGGCTAAAGCTTGGGCAGCTTTTCCAACCATATAAGTATTCATACGATTAGTTCCTGCACCAAGCTTGCCTCTTAGCCCTGCTGTCCCAAATTCAAGTGTCTTGTAAAACCGATCTTGAATCTCAGTCTCATTATCTTGAATTGCTACTAAATCTTTCTTGATGTCTTCACTGAGCGCATCATTTGTTAACCACTCTTGATAAACCTCTTTGTAAGTCATATGACATTTCCTATTCTAAGATCACATAATAAAAGTTGTTCCATCGTCAGGAATATCCTTTAAGGAAACTAACTGAATAGTAACAAATAACGTTGATTAAGTCAACTTATTTTTTTAATTAATTCATGTTAACAAATGCAAGTGATAGCCATTTTAATGAAGCCTCTCCTCTTGCATTTGCGCTTTTTCCTTCGCCCATTCATACCTAGCAATCGCTCGTTTGCGTTGCTCTGCATGATCCACTAGAGGATGAGGATAATCTTTCCCAATAATACAAGCAATACTTTCTTGTAGAGCCTCTGGCATTTTCCAAGGCTCATAAAGGTACTTTTGAGGAACGCTAACCAAGCTAGGCAGGTAAGACCTTATGAACTCACCATCTGGATCAAATCGTTTGCCTTGAGTGACCGGGTTAAAAATCCTAAAATAAGGAACCGCATCCGTTCCGACGGAGGCAGCCCACTGCCAACCACCAATATTACTTGCAGCATCATAATCAATCAACTGTTCTTGAAAATAAGCTTCCCCCAAACGCCAATCAATCTGCAGATCCTTGGTTAAAAAGGAGGCTACTACCATGCGTAAGCGATTATGCATCCACCCCGTCGCTAGTAATTGTTTCATAGCTGCATCAATAATAGGATACCCTGTTTGTCCTTCTTTCCATGCCTTGAAAGCTGCTGGGTTCTCGTCCCATTCTAAATGACGAAAAGCTTCTTGTATGGCTAGCTGTTTCTGATTGGGGTTGGCCACATAAACCATATGGTAAAAATCACGCCAAGCTAATTCTTTAAGGAAAACTGCTTGTCCTGAACTAGCAGGTGCTTGGCTAACAGCTTGATAGACTGTCCGTATACTAACCATTCCTAATCTTAAATAAGGCGATAAGAAGCTTGTCCCACACCGGGATGGAAAATCTCTCGTTGTATCATAGTCAGCTAGTTGGTTGTCCACAAAATGATTTAGCCTTTCCTTGGCTTCTTTAACAGTCATCACATCATTAAAAGTCGTATCTTTTAACGTTTCAATCAACTCCAAAGTTGCTTGAGGTGTTTTTAGACTTAACCAATTTCCCCGAGATAAATCAACAACAACTGGCGTTTCTTTAGGAAGGCATTGCCAGACGCGATAGTATGGTGTAAAGACCTTATAATACTGCCCTGACTGGTTCTTTATTTCTTGACTACCATGCAAATAATGATCCTGGTAAGCATGAATATTAATCTTTTTTGCTCTAAACCATTGCGCTGCTTGTTGGTCTCGCCTGCGACCAAACCCTGACTCATCATAATTGAAATACACATCCGTCCACTGGTCTAACTGTTGGGCTAACTGCTCAAAACAAGTGATTAAATCACCATGCATCACATAGAGATCAATCCCTTTTTCTTTCAACTCCTCTTTAAATGCCAAAACACTTGCTACAACAGCTGACTGATTTCGACTTGGGGGCTGACTGAGTTGCTCTTGATTAAATTGAAACACACATAAAGTTGGAGACTGACTGGCAATAGCACGAGCCAAAGCTTTTTGGTCCTCTACTCTTAAGTCTCTACGAAACCACATTACGGAAACCATATCTTATTCCTTTCTCGTTCTTTGTTAAGTCTCACGTGCACTGTCACTTTTTCTTATTGTAACAGAAAACGAAAGCAAGCACCTCTCAAAAACCTTAATAGCTGCATATCGAAAAGCCTTTAGTCCGTATGAACCAAAGGCTTTTAACAAGTATGATGAGGTGAGCCACTAAAACATGACTTTTCTAAAGCGTTATTTTTTTATTTGTTGAGTTTTTCCATATCTTCCTTGATAGGACAAGAACACTGACAGTCCCCACAAGAGCCCTTTTGTTTATAATAATGGGTAAGGGCTAGGACAACAAGAATACCGATCACAGCTGCTAAAATAAGAGTTGACATTAGTTTTTTTCCTCCTGACTAATACGCTCAAGGTTGCTCATGGTAATAACTTGTTCAGACACAAATGCTGGTTTTCTCAAAATAGCATATAAGAGAGCAACTATCCCGATTCCTGCCAAAATCGTCCAGAAAGTGACTTCTTGCCCCATAAAGACCAACCCCACCTGATAAAGGATAAAACTGAGAAGATAAGCTAGACCTGTCTGAAAACCGATGGCAAATAGTGACCACCTGACGCTATTCATTTCACGTTTAATAGCACCGATGGCCGCAAAACAAGGCGCACACAACAAATTAAACAGCAAAAATGAATAAGCAGCTAAGGCAGTATAATCCATTTGAAGGCTAGTCCAGAGGGCCCTGCTAGTTTCAGTCGCGTCTGCCTGATGATATAAGATACCGAAGGTAGCCACTACGGTTTCTTTGGCCAATAAACCAGTGAGAGCTGCCACGGTTGCTTTCCAATTGCCAAATCCTAACGGTTTAAAAAGCCAAGCAAAGAGGCGGCCACAGTCAGCTAGCAGACTGTGGTCTGTTTTAACAACCTGCAAATGGCCATTATAAGTTGACAAAAACCAGATTAAAATCGTCAATGCAAAAATAATGGTGCCGGCTCGTTTGACAAAACTCCATGCCTTCCCAAAGGCATAATGCGTCACCGTTAACATATTAGGTAAATGATAGGCTGGCAATTCCATAATAAAGGGACTAGCCTGTCCACCTAATAACTTGGTCTTTTTAAGAGCAATTCCAGATAAAATAATAGAAGCAATTCCCACAAAGTAAGCACTCGGAGCAATGAAAGGATTGTTAGGGAAAAAAGCTCCAGAAATTAGCGCAATAATCGCTAGCTTGGCAGAGCAAGGCATAAAAGTAGCTGTCATGATTGTAATTTTCCGGTCTCGCTCATTTTCAATAGTGCGGCTAGCCATAATAGCCGGAACACCACAACCTGTCGCAATAAGCATAGGAATAAAAGATTTGCCAGAAAGCCCAAATCGTCTAAAAATACGGTCCATGACAAAAGCAATCCGACTCATATAGCCAATATCTTCTAAAATGTCTAGGCAGATAAAAAGAACAAAAATTTGAGGAACAAATCCTATAACAGCACCAATCCCTGCAAGAATCCCATCAATAATGAGAGATTGTAACCAGGCTTCAACCTTTAGATAATCTAAGGCTGTGCTGGCTGCATTCGGAACATAGTCGCCAAATAAAACATCATTGACCCAATCCGTTCCCATGGTTCCCACCGTTTGAATAGCTAAAAAATAGACCAAAAACATGGCTAAAGCAAAAATGGGGAGTGCTAAAAATCGATTGGTGACAATGCGATCAATTTGGTCTGAACGTCGCCATTCCAAATCATTAGTTTCAATCTGAGCCATGTGACAAACTTGTTCAATATATGCATAGCGCTCATTAATAACAATGGATTCAGCATCCTCCCCAAAAACATCTTCAGTAATCTTAATAATCATTTCAATTTCTTTGGCAAGAGCATCCTCCAAAGCTAAGGCTTGCTGAACTAAAGGGTCTCGTTCAAATAATTTAAGACTATAATATCGCCAGGCCATTCCTAAATCAACTCCCTGCAACACTTCCATGATTTGAGCTAGTGCCGCTTCCAATCGATTATCATAAATCGGAAAATAAGGTGTTTCCTTAGGATATGCTATTTCCTTTTGGCAACTGCTAATTAGCTGGTTAAGCCCTGTGTTTTTTAAAGCACTGGTTGCTACAATGGGAAAACCCAGTTGGTAACTTAGCTTATCCAGATTAATCTGTTTTTGACTAGCTTCTAACACATCAGACATGTTGAGCGCCATAACTAAAGGCATGCCCATCTCCATCAGTTGTGTGGTCAAGTAGAGGTTCCGCTCCAAATGAGTACCGTCTACCACGTTAATAATAACTTGAGCATCTTGGCTAAGCAGGTAGTCTCTTGCAACCTGTTCTTCTGGACTATAGGGTGACATTGAGTAAACACCAGGGAGATCTTGAATCTCAATTGTCTTATCTGACTTTAACAAACCACTTTTACGATCAACCGTAACACCAGGCCAATTTCCTACCCGCTGATTAGTTCCTGTTAAGAGGTTAAAAAGACTCGTTTTTCCACTGTTAGGATTACCAATCAAGGCCATTTTTGTCATGACATGTCCTCATCTTCTAGCTGCCGTACAGCAATTAATTGAGCTTCCGACTGACGTAAACTTAACTCATACCCCCTCAAACTAATTTCTAGAGGGTCACCTAAAGGCGCTCGCTTACGTAACTGAAAACGAGTTCCCCTCGTTAGTCCCATATCCATTAAACGCCGCTTCGTTTCCTTGCTCGCATAAATAGCTTCGACAATAGCCACTTCCATGATTGCTAATTCTGATAAAGGAAGTGTTTGCCCTCCTTCATCAACCTCACTGACCTCAATAGCATCTAAAAGACTCTTGTCAAAGGCCAGACGACTTGTTTTAATCATCAAAATTGCATTTTGCTTCGTCTGCGACATGACCTTGACTTGGCTTCCTTTCTTGATGCCAAGATGAGCTAGATGCCTCTGATGGTCTTGAGGTAATGCTATGCTAAGTACCTGATAGGCGATGCCACTTCTTACCTGAGATAATTTCATCATAAGCTCTCCTTTTAATTACAGTGTCCATTATAACATACTCTGCTCTTCTCACTACAAGGTGCTTTAAGTTTTTTGTCTTTTTAATCTCATATAATAATGATTCTAAAAAAGAAATGGCAATAGCACCCCCTTAGGAGTTATCATCAAAAAAACTTGAGTCTGCATAGACTCAAGTTTAACAAGAGATAATTTGATTGTTAGAGCACTTTGCTTAAAAAATCTTTTGTACGTTCTTCTTTAGTCAGATCAAAAAGTTGGTCCGGACTTCCTTCTTCCACAATAACGCCGCCATCCATAAAAATCACACGGTCTGCGACTTCTTTAGCAAAGCCCATTTCATGGGTGACAATGACCATCGTCATCCCAGATTTAGCCAAATCCTGCATAACAGCCAAAACCTCACCCACCATTTCGGGATCCAAGGCTGAAGTAGGCTCGTCAAATAGTAAGACGTCTGGATCCATAGCTAGGCCACGCGCAATCGCAATTCGCTGCTGCTGTCCCCCAGATAGACTAGATGGGTAAGCATTAGCTTTTTCTGACAATCCAACTTTATCTAACAGTACCAAAGCCATTTTGTCAGCTTCTGCTTTAGAAATGCCTTTCGTTTTAATAGGTGACAAGGTAATATTGTCTATAACGGTCATATTAGGGAAAAGATTAAATTGTTGAAATACCATTCCCATTTTTTCACGCATTGTAAAAATGTCATTTCTTTTATCTGTAATGTCAATGCCTTCAAACGTTATCTGACCTTTCGTAGGAACCTCAAGAAGGTTCATGGTACGAAGTAAAGTTGATTTTCCAGAACCAGAAGGGCCAATAATCACCACGACTTCTCCTGGCATAATATTTAAATCAATTCCTTTAAGCACCTCGTTTTGCCCATAATATTTGTGTAACGCTTTTATTGCAATAATAGGTTCCGTCATTAATGATTACCTCCTTGTGCCATACGACGCTCTAAGACTGCCAATAATTGTGACAGCACTGTCGTGACCATTAAATAGTAAAAAGCAGCAACTAGTAAAGGAGCAATTGGAGAATAGGTAGCTGTTGCTACTGACTGAGCTCCATTCCAAAGTTCCATAACACCAATAGTTTGCAAGAGAGCACTATCTTTAATGATCGTGATAAATTCATTGCCTAAAGCAGGAAGAATATTCTTAAAGGCTTGAGGCAAAATCACATAGCGCATGGCATTTCGAGGGCGGATACCTAGTGAATAGGCTGCTTCAAGTTGCCCTTTTGGAACAGCTTCAATACCCGCTCTAACAATTTCTGAAATGTAGGCACCGCTATTCAACGAAATGATAATAATACCAGGAAGTAATCTTGAAAAATCTAAATTCAAAACTCCAAAACCGATAGTTGGCATTTGATTAAAATGCATCCAAGCAAAGGCAATCATAATTTGAACAACCATTGGTGTCCCACGAAAAATCCACACATAAGTATTGACTAGCCAAGTCAAAGGCTTTATTTGAGTACGTTTGATTAGTGTTACCAAAACCCCAATAATGGTTCCAAAAAAGACGACACTAGCCGAAATCATAATGGTGACAAGAACACCATAGTTAAAGTAGGCCCAGTATTTGGGCAAAAATGATAAATCCATCTATATCTCCTTATAAGTCCTAAGGTCACAACAATAAAGATAATTATACCATTCAATGAATATTAATACAATACTTTTTTGGCAATAAAAAAACCTGCCTCAGGCAAGTCTCTTTATGATATACAGCTTAATATAATAAATCGTAGATTTCCATTGCAATCAAGTCAATACTATCAAAGGAATATGACTCACGCGCTTCAATATCACGCAATGTGAAAACTGGTCCGTTTTCCGGGTCATTTGAAAAGGCAACTTCTGCTACAACAACACCATCACGTTCAAAATTTCGCTTGAGATTACCGCCATCTGTTACCATCAATTCCAAACGATTGATGATTCTCACCAAATGTGATTCCATTTCGTTTCTCCTATTCGTTTTTTATCCCTATTATTTTAACACAATTCGCGCCAAACAAACAAGAAAAGTAGCATTTTTCTTCACATTTTCCCATTTTTAGCCTTTAGTGCCTCCTACCTCTTAACCTTTTGAAAAATAGCAGGGCTGACAAGATCAGTTATCACTCTATCCCTGACAGTGCTAACATCATAAGCTTTTTACTTGATTTCCAAAACAGTGGTGCTATAATATGAGTATAAAGTTTGACCATTTTTGACTAAATGACTTTGACTTTTAGATAAACCCTTGGAGGTATATTATGCTTTGTCAAAATTGTAATTTAAACGAATCAACCATTCACCTCTACACGAATGTTAATGGAAAACAAAAACAAGTTGACCTTTGTCAAAACTGTTATCAAATCATGAAGACTGACGCTACTAATCCTATTTTAGGTGGTCTAAATGGAGGTCAAAGAGCCCAAGAACGCTCATCCAACCCCTTCTTTGATGACTTTTTTGGTGATTTAAATAATTTTAGAGCCTTTGGCAACCTTCCAAATACCCCACCTACTCAGGCAGGGCAAAGTGGAAATGGTGGGGGACGCCATGGTGGTCATTTCAATGGGCAACGTCCCACTCAACCACAAACACCAAATCAGCAAGCAAAAGGCTTGCTAGAAGAATTTGGCATTAATGTGACCGATATTGCAAGACATGGTGATATTGACCCTGTCATCGGTCGAGATGACGAGATTACACGTGTCATCGAGATTCTTAACCGTCGGACTAAAAATAACCCTGTGCTTATTGGAGAACCAGGAGTTGGTAAAACAGCTGTTGTAGAAGGTCTAGCTCAGAAAATTGTAGATGGCACAGTACCTCACAAATTGCAAGGTAAGCAAGTGATTCGTCTAGATGTGGTTAGTCTTGTTCAAGGCACAGGTATCCGTGGTCAATTCGAAGAACGTATGCAAAAATTAATGGAAGAAATTCGTCAGCGCAAAGATGTGATTCTCTTTATTGATGAAATTCATGAAATTGTAGGTGCTGGTTCTGCTGGAGATGGCAATATGGATGCTGGCAATATTTTAAAACCAGCCTTGGCCCGTGGTGAGTTGCAACTCGTTGGTGCTACTACCTTAAATGAATACCGTATTATTGAAAAAGATGCTGCCTTGGAGCGGCGGATGCAGCCGGTGAAAGTTGACGAACCTTCTGTAGAAGAAACCATTACCATCTTAAAAGGTATCCAACCCAAATATGAAGACTATCATCATGTCAAATATAGCCCAGCAGCTATCGAGGCTGCTGCACACTTATCCAATCGCTACATCCAAGACCGATTCCTCCCTGATAAGGCCATTGACCTTCTGGACGAAGCTGGTTCAAAAATGAATTTAACCCTTAATTTTGTTGACCCTAAAGAGATTGACAAACGTCTGATTGAAGCAGAAAACCTCAAGGCTCAAGCAACTCGTGACGAAGATTACGAACGAGCAGCCTATTTCCGTGATCAAATTGCGAAATACAAGGAAATGCAAGCTCAAAAAGTCGACGAACAGGATATTCCTATCATTACTGAAAAAACCATTGAAGCCATCATTGAACAAAAAACCAATATTCCAGTTGGCGACTTGAAAGAAAAAGAACAATCTCAACTCGTTAATTTGGCTAATGATTTGAAAGCTCACGTGATTGGCCAAGATGATGCCGTTGACAAAATTGCCAAGGCCATTCGCCGAAACCGTGTGGGATTGGGAACTCCAAATCGTCCTATTGGTTCTTTCTTATTCGTTGGGCCAACAGGTGTTGGTAAAACAGAATTGTCTAAGCAACTAGCTATTGAACTCTTTGGCTCTGCTGACAATATGATTCGCTTTGATATGTCCGAATACATGGAAAAACATGCCGTTGCTAAATTAGTCGGGGCTCCTCCTGGTTATGTGGGCTATGAAGAAGCTGGCCAGTTGACGGAACAAGTTCGCCGCAACCCATATTCACTTATTCTCTTAGATGAGGTGGAAAAGGCTCATCCTGACGTCATGCATATGTTTTTACAAGTTCTTGATGATGGCCGTTTAACAGATGGTCAAGGACGGACAGTCAGCTTCAAAGATACTATTATTATCATGACCTCTAATGCCGGAACAGGTAAAAGCGAAGCTTCTGTTGGATTTGGTGCAGCTAGAGAAGGACGAACAAGCTCTGTCCTTGGTGAATTAAGTAACTTCTTCAGCCCAGAGTTCATGAACCGTTTCGATGGTATTATTGAATTTAAGGCCTTGAGCAAAGATAACCTCTTGCATATCGTTGATTTAATGCTGGAAGATGTTAATAAGCGCTTAGGCTATAATGGGATTCACCTTGATGTGACACAAAAAGTCAAAGAAAAATTAGTAGATTTAGGCTATGATCCTAAAATGGGTGCTCGACCACTCCGTCGTACCATCCAAGATTATATCGAAGATGCGATTACGGACTACTATTTGGAACACCCCACTGAAAAGGACTTGCGTGCCATAATGACAAGTAACGGTAATATCATGATTAAAGCTGCCAAAAAAGATGAAACGGTAACAGCTAAACAAGATCAGACCGACGAGAACTAAACCTAAAAGAGAGTTTTCTCATTGAAACTCTCTTTTTTTCGTGAACTAGTCAAAAGAAAACATTTTTATAAGAATAATAGCTCAAAATTTAGTATAATAAGAAAAAGGAGGGATACGATGACAATTCCAACATTCGGTAACTATAGCGACCATGAAAACTATGTGGCACGGTATGGTGTTTATGCCATCATTCCTAATCAAGAACGGACCAAAGTGATTCTCGTGCAAGCTCCTAATGGCGCTTGGTTTTTACCAGGTGGTGAAATTGAGGCTGGTGAAAATCATGCTCAGGCCTTAGAACGTGAGTTATTGGAAGAACTAGGATTTACTGCTCAGATTGGTGCTTACTATGGTCAAGCTGATGAATACTTCTACTCTCGCCATCGTGATACCCATTTCTATCATCCAGCCTATCTTTATGAAGTGACTGCGTTTCAAGAAGTTTCTCAACCCTTAGAAGATTTCAACACTTTGGCTTGGTTTTCTACTGAAGAAGCTATCTCTAAATTAAAACGCGGAAGTCATAAATGGGGTGTTGAACAATGGCAAAAAAAGCATCATTCTACTAACTAACTCTTTTAAATAGTGCTATAATAGGTATAGGATATTCAGGAGGACATTTATGAGACTCATCAACACGACTAGTAGTCACCCAGAACTCGTCAGAAATCAGCTGCAGAATACAGATGCTCGTTTAGTTGAGGTTTATTCAGCAGGAAATACAGATGTCATTTTTACCCAAGCACCAAAACATTACGAACTACTAATTTCAAATAAATACCGTGCCATCAAGGAAGATGAACTTGAAGTGATTCGTGAATTTTTCATGAAACGTAAAATTGACCCTGCTATCGTTATTCCTGGGCAATCCAAGACCCTTCATACGAATAACTTGATTGAAATTTCATTCCAAACAACTGTCTAGAAGCAGTTAGCGACATTACTCTAACTTAGGTCCTTTTTAAAGGGCCTAAGTTTTTTTTAGTCATCATGATGAGATCTTATTATATGTCATATCTTCCTTACTTTAAAATGTAGTAACAGCAGTTAACATAGGCTAAATGAGCTTATGTCATCATACTAAAAAATCATCAGGTTGTAGGCAATGTAGCTCTAAGAGAATTTGTTTACAATATTATCAAAAGTAGTATCACTGTTTGCATTATGTTCGTCAGAGGCGACCCAAACTGGGTACTTTACGCCAGAACAAAAACGCCAGAAACATGATGTTTCTGGCGTTTGGAGATTTTGAGACTTAGGCTCAACATCTAGGTATAAAATCCCGTAGGAAGTTGCTACCATCCGTACTACCTAAGTAAAGTATAGAATTATTTACCACTGTCTTCAAAGCCTTCAGCAACAGCTTCTGGGAAATTTTCTTCAATGATCTTAGCGCTATGGTCGCAGACAAATGCATTGTAAGAACGCATGCGAGTAGTTGGGTCAATACGGCGTGAACGCTCACAAACTTCTCCCACTGCATGTTCAACTGTAAAGGCAACATCTTCAAATGCTACGGCATCAGCAGGAGCATCTGCCAAGTCAGCGATGGTTAATTGAGACACGATCAAAAGTAAAGCAATATCGCTATCCAACGCTGTCAACAAGGTTTTCACTTCTTCGCTAGCGTAGATAGTCAAATGAGCTTCCAATGATTTCCCAATAACCTTGGCATTTCGCGCTTCTTCCAAAGCTTTTTGAGCTTGGGTACGCAAAGTCATGAAAGCTGACCAAGCTTCTAAAATATCCTCTTGAGCTGAGAAGGTTTCTGCCACAGGCATTTCTGCCAATTGAACAAATGCTTCTGACTCATGCTCTAGATAAGACCAGATTTCTTCAGTAGTGTGAGGCAAGATTGGCGTCAATAACTTCGTAATCTTAACCAAGATATCATAGAAGACTGTCTGCATGCGACGACGTTCTAAGCTGTTGGCAGCTTCAATATAGACAACGTCTTTAGCAAAATCAAGATAGAAGGCTGATAAATCAACCGTAACAAAGTTCACCACTGCTTTGTAAATAGTCATAAAGTCATAACGCTCATAAGCGTCATTAATCGTTGCTACCAACTGATTAAAGACAATTGTCATGTACTTATCAACAGCTCCTAAGTCTGCATAAGCTACTGTATCCGTAGCAGGGTTGAAATCAGATGTATTAGCAATCAAGAAGCGAAGGGTGTTACGGATTTTACGGTAGGTTTCAGAGACTTGACCAAGAATCTCCATAGAAACACGGACATCATTATCGGTATCCACAGAAGCTACCCAGAGACGGAGAATATCTGCACCATATTGTTTAGCCACATCATTTGGAGAAATGATATTGCCTTTTGATTTAGACATTTTTTCTCCCTTACCATCAAGAACAAAGCCTTGCGATAAGATAGCCTTATAAGGAGCATGACCGTTAACAGCCACAGAAGTGATTAAGGATGAATTGAACCAACCACGATACTGGTCAGAACCTTCTAGGTATAGGTCAGCTGGATAAGATAGGTTGTCCCTATCATTCATAACACCATTCCAAGAAGAACCAGAGTCAAACCAAACATCCATGATATCAGTCTCTTTTGTAAACTCACCATTTGGTGACCCTGGATGAGTGAAGCCTTCTGGCAATAGGTCTTTAGCTTCTTTTTGCCACCAAATGATTGAGCCATTTTCTTGGAATAAATTGGCCACATGATCTGTCACTTCCTTAGTCATAATAGCTGTGCCATCTTCCGCATAGAAGATTGGAAGTGGAACACCCCAAGCACGTTGACGAGAAATAACCCAATCACCACGATCACGAATCATATTGTAAAGACGTGTTTTACCCCAAGAAGGATGGAAAGTTGTTTTTTCAATTTCATCTAAAATATCCTGACGGAAGTCAGAAACAGAAGCAAACCATTGCGGTACAGCACGCCAGATGATTGGTTTTTTCGTCCGCCAGTCAAATGGGTATGAGTGATTGATCACTTCTTGTGCTAATAAGAGGTCACCAAGTTTATCAATGACAATTGGCGTTACCTTATCATAAAATTGTCCGTGGAAATCTGGTCCTGCATTTTCCATCATGAGACCACGTTCATCAACTGTCACAGCAACTTCCAGTTTATATTTTGTACCAACATTGTAGTCATCTTCACCAAAACCTGGTGCTGTGTGGACAATCCCTGTTCCTGATTCAAGGGTAACATGGTCACCAAGGATAACGAGTTCTTCTACATCAGTATCCCAAGGGTGTTCTGTCACGATGTACTCTAGATCAACTCCTTTATGACTAGCTAAAGTCTCAAAAGACTCCCAACCAAATTTTCCAGCAAGGCTATCTAAAAGGCCTTCTGCCACAACATACTGACGGTCTGAACCCGCAGGTTTCACCACAAGATAATCCATATCAGGCCCAACTGTCAATCCACGTGAGGCTGTAACGGTAAATGGTGTTGTGGTCCAAACAACGATATACGTATTGGTATCAAGGACGCCTTTACCATCTTTAACTTTATTGGCGTAGTATAAAGAGGTTGAATCAATATCATGGTATTCAATTTCAGCTTCTGCCAAGGCCGATTCTGAAGACCAAGACCAATAAACTGGTTTAGCGCCACGATAGATGTATCCTTTATCAGCCATCGCTCCAAAGACACGGATTTGATCAGCTTCAAATTGTGGATCCAAAGTCACGTAAGGGTTCTCCCAGTCCGCTGACACACCCAGACGTTTGAAGTCATCACGTTGTTTATCCACTTGGCTTAAAGCGTATTGACGGCACATATCAAGGTAGTCAGCCAAATCCATTTCCTTACGCTTCACACCTTGTTTAGCCAAGACTTGTTCGATTGGAAGACCATGTGTATCCCAACCTGGAACATAAGGTGCTTGGAAGCCTGACATAGACTTAGAGCGAACAATAATATCTTTTGAAATTTTATTAAGAGCATGCCCAACGTGAATATTTCCATTGGCATATGGAGGACCATCATGAAGATGGAAAGCTGGTTTGCCAGCATTAAGTTCTTGGCGTTTTGTGTACAAATCTGCTTCTTCCCAAGCTGCTTGCCATTGTGGTTCTTTATTAGGAAGACCAGCCCGCATTGGAAATGCTGTTTTCCCAAGATTAAGTGTTTCTTTTAATTTCATTGTATCAAACTCCTTCTAAACAATCTTGAAACTATATAAAAAAGCCTCGTCTCAAAAAAGGACGAAAGCTCGTGGTACCACCTTAGTTCAGAATAGCTACAAAATAACTATTCCCTCTTTGCTCGTAAGGTGAGCCAACCTCCTCGCCTACTGTCATTCAGCGAAAATATAAGAAAATGATAATGTGAATGCTCAGGGAATGCAGGACTCTCATCGTCTCCCGCTTGCTGTGATTGTAAGCAAACCACCTTGTTTTTCTATATCTTAAATATTCAATTTAAACGTTTGTGTCTCACTAAGATTTACAGGTTCAGCTTCTGCCTCATTCTGATGCTCTTGTTGGTGAGCTTCTAATTCTTTGTTACTTTCATCAACACGACGTTGCAATTCCTCTAGTTCTTCCGGAGTAAACTGACGTGTAGCATCAAAAGAAGCACTGTCATCAGAATCCGGAATATCTTCATTAAGAACAGTCTTTACAACTTCTTTGAACGCTGCATCCGAATTTTGAAGGTAAATTGCGGTTGGCTGTAACAACTCATCCCATTCAGGTGAATTTGATAAGCTCAATTGTGACTCAATTGATGAAATCAAACGTTGATGGAAAACACGGGTTTGACGTTTCAATTCTTCTGTCTCAATCGCCACACGCTTCGCTTCGTCAGTTGCATCACGTAACATTTGATTTGCTTTTGCTTTTGATGCATCCAACAAGTGCTGAGCATCATAAGTCGCTTTGCTAACCAAGTTTGTTGCTTCCGCATTAGCCGTTGCTTTCACTTTTTCAGCTGTTTCTTGAGCTAAGATTACAGACTGGCTAAGTGACTCTTTCATTTCATCAAAATAAGATAATTTTTCCTCAAGGTCTTTAATACGCGCTTCGTTGTCACGATTTTTACGAACTAAAGCCTCATAGTCGTCAACAACAATGTCAAGGAATTCGTTAACTTCCTCTTCACTATATCCACGGAATTTGGTTTTAAACGTTTTATCTTTAATTTCTAGTGCTGTAAGTGCCATTATGTCTCCTTATTTATGCATCATTTTACTAAGCGTCAATTTGTATTTCCCATTTTTGGTCAATCCATTATCCGTTAGAAGGGTAAACCGACCATAACCTCTAATGCTCACCATATCCCCTATGGCTAAATGATCAGCTACCTTATGAACCTGCCGGTAGTTAACTTTCACTTTGTCAGTTTCAATCAATGTCATGGCTTGTGCTCGAGATTTTTTCAACACCGTCGCAACCAAGCGATCTAACCGAAGGCTCGAAACCATGATATCCACAAGTTGCGCATCATTAGAGGATTTGATCAGTTGATTCAAAGGAATTTCCTTCAACGAAACACTCGCTCTGGCTATTTTAGAAATGGTTGTTAACATATAATCTAATAGCTGCCGATTAATCATGAGTTGCGCATACCCTGTTTCCACAAAGATATCCCCAAGTAGACTTCGTTTAATCCCCAGTTCATTGATCAAAGTTCCTAAAATTTGACTATGCGTTAACTGATTAAACTTTGCTTGATAGGTTATTTCTACCAAAGCTATCTGAAAATCAGCTTCATCCAAATCATAATAATCCGGTGCAACAATCACACGACCATATTCACTTGGATAATAATCTGTTGAGGAAAAAACCTTTAAATCCGTTGGAGCAACCAGACTTTTTAGAATCGTTATCTCTCTAGGATTTAAAAAATCAGTGACTTCTAAAAGATAGTGACTATCCACCCTGTTAATCATATCAGACATTTTCTCAATAAAAGGATATTCCTCAGGATGAAAATGCTGATA
The DNA here is from genome assembly GCF_056500955.1 of Streptococcus sp. F2. NCBI lineage: Bacteria > Bacillati > Bacillota > Bacilli > Lactobacillales > Streptococcaceae > Streptococcus > Streptococcus sp. F2. The sequence continues at coordinate 21,945 of NZ_JBWKAI010000014.1, read as the reverse complement.
AAGTTGTTTGTGATTAACCATTAAATAAACACTCTAACCAAAATTTGAGCTAAGAAATTTAAACCAATGATAATAACAAAAATAGTAAAATCAAGGCCCGCAAATTGTAAGTTCAATGCTCTAAAGGGCTTCAAGACTGGTTCAACAATACCGCTAAGTAAACGACCAATCCAAGAGTTATAAGCTCCTGGGAACCATGATAATAGGGCATAAGCTATTAACAAGTAGCTGTAAACTCTGATTAAGCGAAGGAGGATAGATAATATCAATATCATATAAGTTACCGTCTCTTCATATCAAAGTCAAAACCAATATCTTGGCCGTTATTTGGGATATTCATATCTTCAATATTAACAGATACATTTGATGGGGTCAACAAATACATAGAAGACCCCACCTTCTGCAAGGTTCCATAAAGAACCTTACTTGCACCATCAATAAAATCCAAACAGCGTCTAGCTTGAGCATCTAGCATGTATTGAAAATCAATCAAGACACACTCATTGACAATCAGAAGATCAACAATTTCTTGAGCATCCTCATATTTACGAGGATATTTCAAGGCAATTGTTGTTTGATCAGGTTGACTAGCATGCTGATATTGCTCACGACGACTAGCAGCAGTTTGAACGGTTGGATTTCCCCTTCTCTCAATAGATTCTTGCGAACTTCTTGCCTGCGTCTGATAATGACGTTCAGATGCACTTGGTCTTGGTTGTGTTTGAGGTCTTGGTTGTGTTTGAGGTCTTGACTGAGGCTGCGCTTGATGTCTTACTTGTTGACTTTGTTGTGATTGGCTGACTCTCGGTGCCTGTTGTGGCTGACTACTTGGTCTCACTGACTGCTGTGGTCTTGAAGCAACTTCTTCAGTTGCATCTGTTGCTTCTTCTTCCACTTCATTAACACCATCAGTATCAAAATAAGAAATCATCTTATTAAATGTGTCTTTAATTGCCATCTTATTCTCCATTTAGTGAAAGAAAGACGTTCCAATACGAACGAAAGTTGAGCCTTCCTGAATAGCAATTGAATAATCGCCACTCATACCCATACTCAATTCTGTAAAAGGCATGTTCTTTCTTTTTTTTGACTGCAAGTTTTTTCTCAATTGATTAGCTTCTCGGAAGATAGAGGCAATTCTTTCTTGACTAGCATCTGCTGGCGCCATCGTCATAAGACCGACAAGCTGGATATTTTCCATCTTACCAATCTCCTCAATTGCTGCTTCAATCTCAGAGACCTTAAAGCCATGCTTGCTATCTTCTTCAGAAATATTAACTTGTAGAAAACACTTTACAGGATGATCAGCTCTCTTTTCAATTTCTGAAGCTAACTTTACAGAATCCAAAGCATGGAAATAATCAACAAAATTGATAACATCCTTTACTTTACGACGTTGTAAGGTTCCAATGAGATGCCATGTCACCGATTTATCTTTTAATGCTTCATATTTATCAAGAAATTTATCCACACGGTTTTCAGCGATATGCTCGATTCCGGTATCAATAAGCTGACCTGCAATTGTACTGTCCACATATTTTGTCACAGCTATGACCGAAACACTATGTTCAGGTCTATGAGCTGCTTCAGTAGCTAAGCGGACATTGTCAAAAACAATCCTTTTATTTTTTTGTAAATCCATTATTAACGGTTTTTAAAAAATGGTGGTGTTTCTAATTCATCGTCAATGTCATCATTTGCTGAGAAAGTTGACATGTTTAATTGGTTATCCAGTTCACCTTCTGTTGGGCGAGCAATATTATCACGTCTCAAATCCCAGTTACCAAATGCTGACCCTTGGTTCTGGTTATGACTTGGGGAAGACGTTTGTGCATTCGGCATCTCGCGTGTTTCACCCATATCAAAATCGAAACTTGAACGACGGTCAAAACCTGGTTGAACAGGTTGCTTCACTTGTTCTGAAGCATATTGAGCACCAGCTGCTTGTTGAGCATTTGCTTGAGTAAATGTACGTGGTTGACGGAAGCCAGATACTTGTTCAGCCTTATCTTGTCGCACACCAGTCGCAACAACTGTGACACGAATTTCATCCTTCATCGTATCATCAATAGATGTTCCTAGCCAAATGTTAACTCCTTGACCAGCTGCTTGACCAACGATTTCAGAAGCTTCCTCTGCTTCTGTAAGGGTCATGTCAAGTCCACCTGTCACGTTAACGATAACGTCTTCTGCGCCATCAATGGTTGTTTCAAGAAGTGGCGAATAAATGGCTTTACGAGCTGCTTCAACGATACGTTCTTCTCCAGAACCAATTCCGATACCCATAAGGGCATTTCCTTTATTTGCCATAACAGTCTTCACGTCGGCAAAATCAAGGTTAATAAGGCCTGGGCTTGTAATCAAATCAGTAATACCTTGAACACCTTGGCGTAGGACGTTGTCAGCTTCGCTAAGTGCTTCAAGCAATGGTGTTTTTTTATCAACGATTTCAAGAAGGTTATTATTTGAAATAATCAATAACGTGTCAACTTGCTCGCGCAATTCTTGGATACCTTCAATTGCAAAGTTACCACGTTTATTTCCTTCAAATCCAAATGGACGAGTAACAACAGCTACAGTCAAGGCTCCTAGACTTTTAGCAATACGTGCGATTACTGGTGCAGCTCCTGTACCAGATCCACCACCCATACCAGCAGTGATGAAGACCATGTCTGCACCTGTAAGTGCTTCTGACAAAACTTCTTCACTTTCTTCAGCAGCTTTACGACCAACTTCCGGTTGGCCTCCAGCACCTAGACCACGCGTTAATTTTGGTCCAAGCTGGATAACTGTTTCAGCCTTTGATGAACTCAATGCTTGAATATCAGTGTTTGCAGCGATAAACTCAACACCTGCAACACCTTCATCAATCATGCGATTGATGGCGTTTCCGCCACCTCCACCAACACCGATTACTTTAATGATTGCACCTTGAATTGATGCCGTATCGAATGAAAATGCCATTTTATTTCCTCACTTTATTACTTTTAGTCAAACATGCTTCCAAAGATACCACGAACGCGTTCTGAAATCTTTTGCTTAGGTTCAGCAGGTGCTTGTGGCTCATAGGTTGCTTGTGGTACTTGTTGTTCATAGCGAACAGGTGTTTCGGATCTTCTTGCCTCATTGTAGTCCGGCAAGTAAGACTCCTGACCAGTAAAGTCAATTGGCTTACGTCTCAAGAATTCCTCACCTGAAACCGCATTTTGAGCAAGAACATCTACTTCTGACATCATGCCCACGTATTCTACCAAGCTAATCACATTCGCAAACATTGGGTTTCGAATACCAACTTGGTTTGGAACGTGAAGTTTTACAGTTGTTCCAAAAATATCTTGGGCAACTTCAACCACACCTGGCATAATAGCACCACCACCAATGAGAACAATACCACCTGGTAAATCAAGCAAGCGCCCTCTTTCCAAATCTTGTTTCACACGATCTAAAATGTGGCGGATACGGGCTGAAATAATTTCAGACAAGTAACGTTCAGTCACTTCAACTGGTTCTTCGCTACCAACTACATCTACTTTAACCGTCTCTGTCAGACTTGCTTCATCCATGTTAGCTTGACCAAAATTATATTTCAAGGCTTCAGCAATAGACAAAGAGGTTTTCAACACTTTAGAGATATCTTTGGTGATATACTCACCACCCTCTGCATAAATATTAGTGTACTGTAATTCTTGAGCTCTCATTGAGGCAACTGTTGTTTGTCCACCGCCCATATCAATAACAGTAGCGCCAAATTCACGTTCACCTTCATTTAAAACAGTCTTAGCCATTGCTAATGGTGAAATAATAATATTTTCAACCTTGATGCCTGCACGCTCCACCGTTTTACGTAAATTGTGTAAGATGGTACTTGGGCCAGTGTAAATCAAGCCACGCATTTCTAACCTAATCCCCATCATACCACGTGGATCACGAATACCCTGGAAACCATCAACAATAAACTCTTCTGGAACCAATGAAATCACTTCACGTTCGGGTGTAATGCTTTTTGTGAGGGCTGATTTTACCACACTGTCAACATCTTCATCTTTGATTTCTTTTGATTCACTTGGAACAGGAATCATCCCCTGTGTTGGCTCAATTTGAAGCAGATTTGCTGGTAACCCAACATTCACCTTTTCAATTGTCATTCCTGCTTTTTCTTCTGCTTGTTCTACTGCAGTTTTGATGGCAGTCGCTGCTGCCTCAATATCAATTATTATGCCATCTTTTACGCCGGCACTTGGAACATTACTCACACCAATGACGTTCATCTCACCAGAAATAAATTCTGCAACTAAAACTTTTATTGAGCTTGTTCCAATGTCCAAACCAGTAAAAAAGCCATTTCTAGCCATTCACTTGACCTCACTTACTTTCCAAACTTTTACTATTCTAAAAACTGCTAAAAAACAGAATTATTCAGAGAATATTATAACATAAAAAAACGTAAAATGTTATCATTTTACGCATTTTGTTATATAAACTTAACTTTTTCTAGTCAATTTAATCAAACATGATTATATCTGGTTTTAAAAGGCTTTTTACAAGCATTTTCGATACCAAAATTAGGTGTTCGATGGACTTGCCTGATCTGGATTAGTAACCTCTGTTGCCTCAGACGCTTGACCTTGTCCTGTATCAGTAGCATGTTGATTTCCTGACTGGTCTTGAGACGGATTGCTATCAGCACTTTCGCCTTCTTTGTTAGACGCATTTTGTTCTGTTGTTACTGGTACTTCTACTTGATTTTCAATGTCAGCTGTTGTGGTATAGATTCCCACTTCCATGTCAACTATACTATCACTTTCAAGATTTTTTTTCAATTTTTGATAGTAAGGTAGTTTTAAGGTAAGTTGTGATTGCGGAACCCTGATCAGATTGCCATCATGCATGTCAATAACCAATAAATCTGATGTGGTTTTAGAACCAGCCAAAGAAACTGATTTTATGTTTTTGACTAAAGATTTAGACAAGGTTGTTAGTTGTTTAACCAATTCTTGGATAGCTTTTTCATCTTCTAAATTAATGATCAAAAAAGATTTTGGCAGTTCTGAAGCCTTAACCTTATCAACCCGCTTACCATTTTCCAAGATAGGTTGAAAACCTCCTTCAACTTGTGCGTAGGCAATGACCTCAAATTCGGTCACATTAAACTGGAAATGATTAGGGAACTGATAAGACATCTTAACAGACTTAACCCAGGGGTTAGCGTCAACAATGGCTTGTTCATAAGGACCTGGGGATGTCACTAAGGTGAGCCAGTAATCTGAAGCTTTCACCTTACTTGCTTTTACTAATTCTTCTAAATCCGTTTGATGATTACCTTTTATCGAAAAATCTTTAACCTTACTGTAAGGGGTAATCATAAAAATAGATGCTGCCATGAGTAATAGCGATACTAATATAACAGGTAAGGATTTTTGAAAGGCAATTTGACTTAAACTTTTCTCTTTTACTTTCTTGATCTTTTTTTTCTTCTTAGGAACAGGTGGTTCATCCGCACTTGGGCTTTTCGTCTCATCTTTGGGCTCAACTGGTTTATCTTCTTCTGAAGTCGATTGAAGTTGTGCTTTTTTCTCAGTCAACAGTTTCTCTTTGAGTTTTTTTTCTTCCTCAGCTTGCTGTTTCTTTTTCTTCAAAAATTCGATATTGCGTTTTTGCCATTCTGTCAAAATGAGCTTATCGTCATTTTTTTTCTCTTTATCTTTTGCCATTTACTTCTCCTTAATCGCGGAGCTAATATCGGCTCTCAAAAGGTCATAAAACAAGTCCAACGACTGAATGTCCTTTGTGGCTAACATCGTTGCCTCATAATGCGCTTGGTGATCGAACAATTCTCTTATTGTCTTTTTAAGATTATCCAAAGTTAATTCGGGTTCCAACAACTGCTTGGCATAGCCCTTTGCTTCAAAATAAGCGGCATTCTCCAATTGATCACCACGGCTAGCTTCTCTTCCCAGAGGTACAATGAGATGTAGCTTAGCCATTGCCAATAATTCAAAGAGGGTATTCGAGCCTCCTCGAGTGATAACAAGATCCGCCATCCCCATTAAGGGCTGATATAAATCCGTGACATAATCTACACGATAGAGATTAGGACTCAGTTCATTAAGATTAGGATCTCCCGTCACATTAATAATATTATAAGTCTGCCTTAACTCCGGATGGTCGCTAACAAACTGATTAAAGACTTGAGCCCCTGCCGAACCTCCAATAAATAAAAGGGTTTTTAAGTCACTATTAAAATAAGACTTAATGGCCTCAAGTTGAGTGGTACCCGACACCTCTTGGGCAGTTAGTGAAACCTTTGTTACCGCACCAAGATGCTTGGTTCTAGGCAAAAGGTGGCCCTGCTCAAAAGTGGTATACATTGTGGTCGCGAATTTATAGGCAATTTTATTAGCAAGCCCCATTGATCGATCAGATTCGTGAATAAACACTGGTTTCCCCAGCAATTTAGCAGCCATGACAGGTGGAACGGAAACAAAACCACCTTTAGAAAAAAGCGCTTGCGGTCGAATCTTAGCGATAATCACCAGTGACTGCAACAAGCCTAGCGCAACCTTAAAGATATCCACTACATTTTGCCATGAAAAATAGCGGCGCAGCTTTCCAGTGGCAATGGCATGAAAAGTCACATCAAGTCCTGATTTTTTGATTTCCTGGTACTCAATGCCGTTCTTGTCTCCAATGTAATGTACTTCCCAGCCGTCGCTGATAAACTTTGGAATAAGAATTAAATTTAAGGTCACATGACCCACGGTTCCGCCACCTGTCAATACAATCTTCTTAGACATTAGGCATCTCCTTTTAATTTTGCAAAAGTTGTCAAAAATTCATCCCCGCGGACCTCAAAGTTAGGATACATGTCCCAACTAGCATTGGCTGGGCTAAGCAAGATTGTATCTCCTGCCTGCGCTTCTTGGAAAGCTAATTCAGTCGCAGCAGCAACATCAGCTGCTTCACGGTAAGGAACATTTGCCATTTCCGCTGCTCGCTTCATACGCTCCGCTGATTCTCCCAAAATAATCATTTGTTTCAAACCTCTAAGGTCTGGTACTAAATCGTCAAATTCATTTCCCCGATCTAGTCCACCTGCAATCAAAACTAGCTTCTTATTGTCAAAGCCAGATAAAGCTTTCTGAGTCGCTAAGATATTGGTTGATTTACTGTCATTATAAAAGGTTATATCTTTAATTTTCCCGACAAGTTGTAGGCGATGTTTAACACCCCCAAAATGAGAAAGAACTTCCACAATAACATCGTCGGCAATGCCAGACAATTTAGCCACGGCAATTGCTGCTAAAGCATTCTCAATATTATGACTACCCGGGACACCTAAGTTAGCCGCAGGCATTATAGGATGTCCTTTAAAATAAAGCATGCCGTCTTCCAGATAGGCTCCGTCCACCACTTCTTGAGTTGAAAAAGGAATGACCGTTGCCTTAGTTGTTTTAGCTAAGGCCGCTGAGATTTCTTGATTAGCATTTAAAATGAGATAGTCTTCAGCTGTCATTTCAGCCTGAATCCTCCATTTGGCTGCCACATAATCCTCAAAACTCCCATGATAATTGAGATGAGTGGGCATCAGGTTTGTGATAACAGCGATATGGGGATTAAACGCGTCAACCCCCATTAATTGGAAAGAGGATAATTCCATTACTAGCGTGTCATTAGTGCTAGCTTTTTGAACGACTTCGGAGGCAGGATAACCAATATTTCCTGATAATAAAGCAGATTGACCACCTGCATTTAAGACATCGGCAATCATTGTTGTAGTCGTTGTTTTTCCATTCGACCCTGTAATCCCAACAATAGGGGATTCGGATACCAAATAAGCCAACTCAACTTCGGTCAAGACAGGAATTTGTTTTTCAAGCGCACGTGTAACCATAGGGTTATCGTAAGGAATTCCCGGATTTTTGACCATATATTCAAAGTCTTCATCCAATAATTCTAGGGGATGACTGCCACAAACAACCTTAATACCTTCTTCCAACAAGGCTTGTGCTGCTGGGTTTTCTTCAAAAGGTTTGCCATCATTGACGGTGACAAGAGCACCTAGTTTGGTTAAGAGTCTTGCGGCTGCTTCGCCCGATCTAGCTAAGCCTAATATTAATACTTTTTTATTTTGAAATTCTCTGATTTTTTTCATCTGAGCCCACACTATCCATTCTATTTGGTTTCTATTTTACCTTTATTTAAAAGCTTTTTCAAGATTTTAAAAAAGGACCTGATGCTTTCTAAATTAGAATCCGTTTCCAAAAAGAGCTGCCTTTATTTCTTTTTCGGCATCAAAAAAGACAAACATCCGCAGGGATATTTGCCTTTTCTACTAACTACATCAAGTCTCCCAGCCTGACGTTAAGGATGCTATCACTCAAGAATCTCCCAATACCTTAAGTTAAACGTCCGAATTGGTCAAAAACGTACCATTTTCCTTCAATCTGATAACTCCCTGTTACCACATTACAATCGCTGCCGCAGTAGTAATAGTAATTGTTATCTTTGACCCATTGATTTTGAACAAATTGACCATTTACAGCATAGCGATATTGTCCTTGCTCATTATGATACCATGTTCCTTGGCTAACCACATTTCTAGAATTAATGTCTCTACTATTTCCTATAACATCAGCGCCAAAAGTAGCTGGACTGCTAAAAAGAGAACCTTGACTGGAAGTTGTCACTTCCTCAGCATACTCTTCTTCAACTGGAACTGGCTGATTATCGTCATTACTTGCTTTTGGTGAATACGTCATCTTCGTTGATTGGTTTTTAAACAGTTCTGCAAAAGCTTGGTTATATAAATAGGTTGTGGCACTTGCTTTTTCTCCCTGAAGGTTACGACCATAAACCAGCCATTCACTAGGGTTGCTTCGCATCATCCAGTCTTCAAAAGCTTTACTGTATTCCATTTCTCTAAGACCATTGGCCTCACGAACTGACATTTCCACAGGCGTATAGTTTCTTCCAAAATGAGTGATTTCTACTTTTTTATCTGGACGATTGCCACTCGTTGTGTCGAGATAATACCATGCCCCATCATAATGAACTCTGGTTACCTGGTGAGGAATGCCACTATCATTGACACCACCAACGACATAAGCTTTAATGCCCATTAGGTTAAGGGCCCTTGCTGTGATGGCGCTATAGCCGACACATACCGCTTTTTGACGTTCGGTCACTGAAAAGATATCTGAAGCTCTGTAATAGGCTTGCTTATTATCAATGCTACTACCTTCTAAATCGTAATCAAAGGTATTTGTGACATAAAGACACCATTTACGTAGCCTTTCTTTTTCAGTCGTCTCTTTCATTGCTCCCGACTTTTCAATCAAGGCTTTAATTTTCTCATCGTTCGCAAGGTAACGTTCCAGGCTAGCATTTGAATTTTCATAGCCTCCAATAACCCCACTGCCAACACCTTCAACATAATTCATCATGCGAATATTTCTTGAATAAAGTGTTTGAGAGCCAATAGTGACATCATGTGATTGTTGACCAATAGATAATCCAGCGTTAGCTAATAATAATTTTAAAGGAATACTCTCATTTAAATTAAAACTAGCAACCACTAATTTATCTGTCAAATCAAAATCCTGAATAGTTTTGCGAACTAACGCATTATACTCTTCTAAGCTATTAAGAACATAGCCTGTTTTCTTTATCAATAAAAGTGAATCTCCCCCATTAACCCACTTATGATTGATTTTGACAAAGTCGTATTGTGAACCATAATCTGAACCTAACTGATCCGTTAGGTTTCGTTCCATTTCGAACAGCCAAACTCGAAAATGCTCATCTGTCCCGAGGACATAGGCATTTAAAGCTGTCAGACTGTCGCCATCCCTTTCTTGAATAACTCCTTCAACAACTTGCGCCGTGCTGGCACTTACTTTTTCAAGATGGTCTGTTTGCGAAAGATGATCTTTCCGATCCAATTCTCGAGATACCATACTTGATTGGTTAGTATCAGCTTTAACATATAATGGTGCTACCAAAAAACAAGTTGATAGGGCCACTACTCCTAATTGACCTAGCATTTTTTTCATAGCTAGTCCTCCTTTTTATATCATCCATACCTAATAGTATTATATTACTTTTTTTAGAAAATGTAAAATTTTTTAATATTTTTAATAAACAAAACATTAAAATAATTTTAGAATATCAACTAATGCCGATTAGCATTGCAAAAAGGACTGTGTCGAACGAGCACAGTCCTTTTGATAACTGATAAACTAAGGCATCATCCCAGTAGAAACATTATTTTTCATGAATTCTGAAGAGAGATGATGAACCTTATCAAGACTAGTTATTTCACTTTTGATTTTTTTGGCATTTTGAGTAAGTCTTTCAAAGCATAGTATCCCAATACTATCATCCCGAGTCCTACAACTATCTCAGGAGGTGTCTGCATGATTTTGATGAAACTCAATCCTGCCAAAACAATGAGGAGGGCAACTAAACCCACAAGTCCAATCATACCAAGCGTATTACGCACACTTTTAGGTGCCATAAACAGATAATAGGAAATAATTAAGGCAGCAATAATAAGATAGAACATCCTCATCTCCTTTGATTCTAATAAAGTAGGTAACCCTTAGACGCAAAAAGACCTTTAGAATAGTCTCTTTCCTAAACATCTTTTTGTTATTCATTTTTTATGGCTTATTCAGCTGATTTTTTCTTTTTATTAGCTTTATCACGCGCAGCTTTATTCAAAATTTGTTTACGCAAGCGGATAGATTCTGGCGTTACTTCCATGTATTCGTCATCATTCAAGAACTCCAATGATTCTTCAAGCGTCAGAATACGAGGTGTTTTAATCACAGCTGTTTGGTCCTTAGTGGCTGAACGAACGTTTGTCATTTGTTTAGCCGTTGTAATGTTAACCCCAAGGTCATTGTCACGTGAGTTTTCACCGACAATCATTCCTTCGTAGACTTCTGTTCCCGGATTAACAAAGATAGTTCCACGTTCTTCAATACGCATGATTGAATAAGTGGTTGCCTTACCATTATCGATAGAAACAAGTGCTCCACGATGACGGCCACCAATTTCACCAGCAACGACTGGCATGTATTGGTCAAAGGTATGGTTCATAATCCCGTAACCACGTGTCATTGAAAGGAACTCTGTTGAGTAACCAATCAAACCACGAGCAGGAATCAAGAAAATCAAACGAGTTTGACCATTACCAACCATTTGCATATCAAGCATGTCCCCTTTACGTTCTGAAAGGGATTGAATAATAGCACCTTGGTATTCTTCTGGCGTGTCAATTTGAACGCGTTCGAAGGGTTCACATTTGACACCATCAATTTCTTTAATGATAACTTCTGGACGTGATACTTGAAGTTCATAGCCTTCACGACGCATGGTTTCGATAAGAATTGACAAGTGCAATTCACCACGGCCTGAAACAGTCCACTTATCGGGAGAATCTGTTGGGTCAACACGAAGTGAAACGTCTGTTTGCAATTCTGCCAATAAGCGTTCTTCAACTTTACGAGACGTGATCCATTTACCTTCACGTCCTGCAAAAGGAGAGTTATTGACCAAGAAAGTCATCTGAAGCGTTGGCTCATCAATACGAAGAATTGGCAGAGCTTCCACACAGTCAGTCGGTGTAATGGTTTCTCCAACAAAGATATCTTCCATACCTGAAACAGCAATCAAGTCACCTGCTTTTGCTTCTTGAATTTCACGACGTTCCAAACCGAAGAAACCAAACAGTTTTGTCACACGGAAGTTTTTAGTGGTACCATCAAGTTTTGAAAGGGTTACTTGGTCACCCACTTTAACAGTACCACGGAAGACACGACCGATACCGATACGACCTACGAAATCGTTGTAGTCCAAAAGTGACACTTGGAATTGCAAAGGCTCAGCTGAATTATCAACTGGCGCTGGAATATGATCAATGATCGTATCAAAGATCGGTGCCATAGTATGCTCTTGGTCAGCAGGATCATCTGATAATGATGATGTGCCATTGATAGCTGATGCGTAAACAACTGGGAATTCCAATTGCTCATCATCGGCACCAAGTTCGATGAATAATTCAAGCACTTCATCTACAACTTCTGCTGGACGAGCTGAAGGTTTGTCAATCTTGTTCACCACAACGATTGGGATAAGATTTTGTTCAAGTGCTTTTTTCAATACGAAACGAGTCTGAGGCATTGTTCCTTCGTAGGCATCCACAACAAGAACAACCCCGTCAACCATTTTCATGATACGTTCAACTTCACCACCGAAGTCCGCGTGTCCTGGGGTATCCATGATGTTAATACGAACATCGTTGTAGGCTACTGCCGTATTTTTCGCAAGGATTGTAATCCCACGTTCTTTTTCAAGGTCATTGGAATCCATGGCACGCTCTTGAAGCTCTTTACGCTCATCAAGAGTATGGGATTGTTTTAATAATTCATCTACAAGTGTTGTTTTTCCGTGGTCAACGTGGGCAATAATCGCTACGTTACGGATATCGTTTCTTAAGTTAGTCATTTGTTCCTCTAAGTAAATATATTTTAACTAAACAAGTATAACACAAAATGTTTTAAAAAACTGGTTTTAATCAATTGTAAATGTTTTCAGATTTTCAGCAAGCACTTATATACCCAAAAAAGAGCTAAGGTTTTCTAGACAATGATTGCCTAAACTCCCTTAACTCCATGTTATGATTTTCTAAATTATTTATTTAACTTTGCCATCCCAGTAATCAATACCGTCTTTTAAAACATAGACAGCCTCAAAACCAGCCTTTTTGAGTAATTTAACCGCACGCACACGGTACTGCGGCCGCATATTTTCGTAGATAAGAACGGGTTTGTCCTTGCGAAGACCTTTGATAGCTGCTTCAAATTGTTGCACTGGAAAATTTCGAGCTCCTAGGATGTGTTTGTTTCTATAAGCCGCTGGCTCTCGTAAATCAATCAATTGACCTTGACGCATCAAGTCTTTGAAGGTGTCATTATCAACTTGCTTTGCCATTCTCCGAAAAGAGAAATAGTTCCATGTGTAATAGCCAATAATTCCTAAAAGGAGTAACCATAAGATAAGTGTGATTGGAGACATATCCCCCTCCTATTCTGTGATAAATTGCCGAGCAAGGCTAGCTGCACCGATAATACCAGCATCGTTACCAAGCTCTGCAATCTTAATTTTAGTGGAATGCCTCACTTGTGGGAAGGTGAAGGTCACAAAATATTTTTCAATGCGTGAACGTAAGAATTCTCCTGCTGCCGACACACCTCCACCAATAACCACTGAATCTGGATTCAAGATATTGGAGATATTTGCTGACGCAAGACCAAGATAGTAACCAACCTTTTCCACAACAGAATCTGCAAAGGTATCCCCTGCTTCTGCTGCCATAAAAATATCTTTGCTGGTGACATTGTCTCCATTATCAATGGCGGCTTTAATAGCAGAATCTCCTTCATAAGCTTCTGCCAATAAACGTGCTACCTTGACAACACCTGTTGCTGAGGCTACTGTTTCCAAACAGCCGTGTGAGCCACAAGTACAAGCAAAGCCATTTTCCGGCTCAACAATCATGTGGCCGATTTCACCACCTGCTCCTGCAACACCATGAATCAGGTTACCATCGGCGATAATCCCCCCACCGACACCAGTTCCTAGTGTCATGAAAACAACATCAGGATTGTTTTCGCCAGCTCCAACCCAACGCTCACCAAGAGCAGCCACATTGGCATCATTATCAATGGCAAAAGGAATACCTAATTCTTTTTCAATAATGGAACCGACTTCCTGAGTTTCTTTCCAGTTAAGGTTGAATGCCCCGGTCACTGTATTAGCAGTACGGTCAACAGCCCCTGGTGACCCCATACCGATACCAATAAAATCTGCACTGCTTAGACCATATAATTCCAAGCGGTGTTTGATGGAAGCGATGATATCAGGGACAATGTGCTTGCCCCCTTCTAAAATATTAGTCTCAATTGCCCATTTTTCTTGAACTTCTCCTGCTGCTGTTAAAATACCAAATTTAACAGTTGTTCCACCTAAATCAATCCCCAGTAACTTTTGACTCATTTGCCTATCCTTCTTTTTCCATTTCTAATCTATGCTCACGCCGTAAAATCAACTCGGCTTTTAAATAGTCATTCTTGTCTAACAGGCCGCTATCGTAGAGGCGCTGCAATTCAATCTTCATCATTTCAATATCATAGAGACGTTTGCCAAGATAAACAAAAATGCCAAAGTTTTTTAACAGTTGTTGCACATCATATAGTGTTTTCATATAACTAGATTTTAGCAAATTCTAAGGCAGATTTCAAGACAAGCATGGAATCGCTTTCTATGTTTCTGAAAATGAACCGATGACTCCATCAAAAAGAAGCCAATTTTATCATTGACTTCTTTCATCCTAAGGCATTGTTAATTAAAGTGCTGGACCTTGTCCACGCTCTGCTTGGAGCATCCAAATGGTTTTTTCAGCCTCTGTCTTAGCTGCTGTAAACAAATCATTTGTTCCAGCATCGCCTTCTTCATCGGTAATATCCAAACCAACTTGGAAAAGGCTACTTAGATAAAGGTAAACTTCTACCAATCTTGCCAAATGTTGGGCAACTGTTTTGTCATAGCTACCTTTTGTTTCATCCAACTTAGAGTGTTGTGAAAATTCAGCTAGAGTAGAATAAGGTGCACCACCGATGGTAATCAAGCGTTCGCTCATTTCATCTAAGGTAGCATTTAAGCTGTCCAGTAATTCATCCATTTTTGGGTGAAGGTACAAGAAACCTGGACCACGCATATACCAGTGTACTTGGTGCACAATAGAGGCAGCCACAGATAAGTCAGCTACTGTTTGGTTTAAAACAGCTTTTGTTTTTTCATTTTTAGAAGCTTCTTTTTTAGAAATATTGTGGGTTACTGAAGCATAAATATTGTCAACGAGTGTATTTGTCATAATAACGTCTCCTTACTTTTCGGCTTAAAGGGCAAGAATGGAGGGTGAGCAACGATTACTCATCAAGAAGGAATCGTTGTCGCCTAATCCTATTCGACAATAACGGACTGAACTAACAGGCTAAACACCTTATTTAGAATCATTCTCGTCTCATAACTTTATTTTACAACGATTAGGAAAAGATTGCAAGTATTTGATTTATTTTCGAATAAGTAAGTATGAATATCTTTTTTAGTTTCTGTCTTGCTCTCTTTTTAAGCCTACTGTTTCGCTACTTACTCCATTTTTTTACAAACGCGAGCCAAGAAGAAATAGCTAATACTGCCAATGAATCAATCCCTCTCAAGGAAAAATTACAGCACTGTCAGCTATCATTGATTAAGCATGTCCTCGTCAGCTATCATACTTACTTTACTTTAGAAATTAGTTTATTTACAATCTTTATGGCAACCTTGGTAGGCTGGATGGACGTGAGGCACTGCTATTTGCTACTATTTTCTTTATTACTCAGTCTCTTTGATGGGCAATCACAAGAATACCCTTTCCTTTTATGGCTAGTGACTTTTGTTAGTTTGCTCCCTTTTTACTCCATTAACCACACCTCGCTTTTATTACTGTTGTTAGGACTGTTAGCCTATCTCCGACCTTTTTCAATTGGCGCAGGGGATTTTCTGTATCTCGCGAGTTTGGCGTTAGTGTTTGACTTAATGTCTCTTATCTGGCTAGTCCAACTGGCCTCTTTAGCAGGTATTGCTGCTTGCTTATTGCTACGTACAAAACACATTCCCTTTATCCCTTACTTAACTTTTGGGTTACTTTGTATTATCTTTCTTGAAAAATACTTAATCTACTAAAAACCCTAGCCACTTTGGTGACTAGGGTTAAGGTTTTATAGCATCCCTGCTTGTAATTGATACATTTTATAATAGGTACCTTTTTGATTAAGCAATTCTTCGTGACATCCATGTTCAATAATTTTTCCTTTATCAAGCACATAGATACAATTAGCATCTTGAATGGTTGATAAGCGATGAGCAATAGCAATGGTTGTACGGCCTTGCCGCATTTTAGCTAGAGAACGTTGTACAATAGCTTCTGTTTCAGAATCGATATTGGCAGTCGCTTCATCAAGAATTAGAATTTTAGGCTTGCTGGCTACGGTTCTTGCAAATGCTAATAACTGCCGCTGACCTGTCGAAAAGCTTGCCCCTCTTTCACTAACAGGAGATTGATACTGGTCTGGTAATTTTTGAATAAATTGATCCGCATCGACAAAAGCAGCTGCAGCTTTGACTTCTTCATCACTTAGGCTTTGATACATCCGAATGTTGGAAGCAATAGTCCCATGATATAAAAATGGATCCTGCAAAACTAACCCAATAGACTGGCGCAATTCCTCTTGAGAATAATCACGAATATCATGCCCATCAAGTAAAATATGTCCCGATTGGAAGTCATAAAAGCGCATGAAAACGTTAATGATAGAAGACTTCCCAGAACCTGTCGCTCCTACAAAAGCGATGGTCTCTCCTTTCTTAACCTCAAAAGAAATATTATCCAAAACCTTTTGTTTACCATCATAAGAGAATGACACGTTTTTAAAGGAAATATTCCCTTCTGTGACTTTAATTGGTTGATTAGCTTGCTGTGGTTCAAAGAATTCTTCGTCAATTAATTTGAAGACACGACCTGCTGACACCATCGAGGTCTGCAAAGTTGAAAAGTTTTGAGTAACTTCAATTAAAGGATCAAATAAACGATTAATGTACTGGATAAAGGCGTACACCATCCCAGCCGTAATGGCACCATTAAGTCCTTTGAAACCAAAATAAGCCATTAATACCGCATACGCTAACAGTTTCAAAAGGGACATGGCTGGACGTAAGAAAATACTATCTAAAGCTACCGATTTGTTGGCATAACGAACATGCTCTTGGTTGATGACTTCAAACTCATCTTTCAATCGATCCTCTTGTCCAAATGCCTGAATAATACGAATCCCTTCGATACTTTCTGCCAGTTTGCTGTTGATATCGCTGAGTAAACTTCTTGTTTTATCAATCACTTGCACAGATTTTTTTCGATAAAGATTGACCAAAATCACAATAAAAGGAAGAAAAATCACGACCAGGCTTGTTAAGGTCACATCTAACAACAGCATGGTATAAAGGGTCACAGAAAAAATAAAAATAGCAGAAATAAAACTAGATAATATGCCCGAAAACATATCACTGATAGCTTCGGTGTCGTTGGTTATCCGAGAGACAATAGAACCTGCTGGCGTTTTATCAAAATAAGCCATACCTAACGCCTGCATTTTAGCAAAGGCATCCCGTCTGATATCTCTGACAATACTATATGACACACGTGCAAAAAAGAGATTCCCAAGGTATTGAACTACACTTTGAATGAGGTACATGCCATAGTAACCCAATAAAAGTAGGAAAGCTGGCTGATTCAAAGCTGTCAAATAGTGATCAATGAAGCGTGACGCAATCAACGGTATGATACTTTTGATAACAGTGGTTAACAATAAGAGCGCTAAGGCAAATAGAGTGAGCCATTTATAAGGTTTCAAATAGGATAAGAGGCGTTTAAAAACTTGCCATTGATTATTTGTCCTCATGGTCTTCTACCTCCATTTCCAATTGTTGTGAGGCATAGGTTTTAGCATACCAACCTCCCGCTGCTACCAAATCCTCATGACGGCCACTCTCAATAATACGACCATGTTGTAAAACCAAAATCAAATCTGCGTGAACAACCGCACTCAAACGGTGAGCGGTAATAATGGTTGTCTTATCTTGTCTTGTTTGTTTCAGGTTCTCAATAATAGCATGCTCTGTTTTGGCATCAACAGCTGATAAGGAATCATCTAAAATTAAAATATCTGGGTCCAATATCATCGCACGGCTCATCGCAATCCGTTGTTTTTGCCCACCAGATAAGGACACCCCTTTTTCACCGATTAAGGTATGAAAACCTTGTGGCATTTCCATAATATCATTATAGACATGGGAGAGACGTGTCGCTGCTTCTACTTCCTCAACCGATAACTTAGGATTACCAAAACGAACATTTTCTAAAATACTAGTCGCAAATAAAAATTGGTCTTGAGGAACATAGCCCATTAAATGCCGCAAATCTTTAAGACGATAATCCTTAATATTGTGATTATTCAAGCAAATAGCGCCATCAGTCACGTCATATTCTCTCAACAGAAGCTTAATAAGACTTGTTTTACCCGATCCTGTCTGTCCAACCAATCCTAAGGTTTGTCCTTTTTCTAACCTGAAATGAATATCGGTCAATGTTTCTTCTTTATCGTAAGAAAAATGATTGATATCGTAGGTCAAAGAACCATTAGAAATTGTTGTTAAGGGATGACTGCTTTCTTCAACATCCGAGGCTTGTTCTAATAATTGACTGATACGCTCATAGGAGACACTTCCCCGTTGAACCATATTGAATAAAAAGCCAACTGCCATCAACGGCCAGACGAGCATATCGAGGTAGGTCATAAAGGTCACCAAATTCCCAATCGTTACTTGCCCAGCCTTGATCATAAAAGCCCCAACTAATAAGGTTAGCACATAGGATAAGCCAATAAAAAGAAGCACCACCGGATCAAACATGACATCATAAAACATCGTTCTCATGTTCTTCTTAAAGGTCATCTGATTGATTTCCTGGAAAGAAGCTACTTCATCACTTTGATAGCCAAACGATTTGGTCACTTTAATACCAGTTACACTTTCTTGAACCTTGTTATTCAATTCTGAGAAAGCTGCCTGAGATTCTCCAAATGCCTTATGAGTTTTGCGCCCTAGACGACTAGTTGCGTAAGCCATCAGGGGCAAAGGCAAGACTGCAATGACTGTCATTTGCCAAGAAATTGTGAAGAGCATGGTTAATAAGGTCACAATCGCTGTTATCGAGGCGTCAACCGCAGACATAACCCCACCTCCTGCCAAACGAGTAAGGGAATTAATATCATTGGTCGCGTGGGCCATCAAATCCCCTGTCCGATAACGTTGGTAAAAAGAAGGAGACATCTTGGTAAAGTGCTCAAAGAGTTTAAAACGCATGACACGTCCTAATCGATAAGACGTCCCAAAAATACAGATTCGCCAGACGTAGCGTAAGGCATACATTGCTAAAGCAGCTATGATAAGCCAAAAAAGGTACCAAAGCAACTCGCTTTTAGTTAGTCTCTGGCTAGTAATCCCATCAATCACAATCCCCATGATTTTTGGGGGAATTAAATTCAAAAAAGCCACCAAACTTAAGGATAAAATCCCGATAAGATAGGGTTTCTTTTCTTCCTTAAAAAACCACCATAAGTTTTTCAAAATAGACATTAACTCTCCCTCCGCATTAATATATCTTTCAATCTAATTTTATATCAGTAATAAAAAGTCTCTCCATTGGAGAGAAATTTAGCTTACATTCGTCTTACAAAGACCTAGACAGGCGATGATGCAGCCATCGATAACTATAAAAGGCCAATAAAGCACCCAAGCTATTTGTCCACAAGTCATCCAACTCAAATACTCGATTAGCATCTATCAGAACATCAAGCAACAGTTGGGTCAATTCGATGATCAAACTGATTCTAAACCCTAGCCATAAACTTTTGCTTGAGCTGTGCCAATTTTTCCATAGGCAATGAATCATAAAAACCAAGGGATAGAGTAAAAAAACATTCATTACATTTTGCCCAATAACCCAGCTAAGTTCCAAAGGGGTTGACAATTGAGGTAGCGACCATAGGCTATTCAAAGGTACCAAGAGGAAACGAAGGCGTCCAACTGCTATGACATGTGGTGTTTGTATGCCTTCAAACAAGTTGGGTTGAGGGGTAAAACACATCAAAACAATGGCCAAACCATAAGCCGCTAGAACAAGGAGGAAAAAACACCGCCATTTTCTCCTCACTAATCCTTCTTGATTAAAGACTTGCTTTAGCATCCTCTTATGCGTTGGTTGCTGCAGCTTTTTCACGGTCTTTTTTCATGGTATTGGAACGTAATTGTCCACAGGCCGCATCAATATCGGTACCGTGCTCTTGACGCACGACACAGTTGACACCGTTTTTCTTCAACACATCGTAAAATGCTGAAACGCGTTCTTTAGGACTTCTACTGTATTGGTCGTGTTCTGAAACAGGATTGTAGGGAATCAAGTTAACGTAAGACAATTTGCGAATATTTTTAGTCAGGTCTGCCAACTCTTGGGCCTGCTCAACACCATCATTGACCTCATTTAACATGATGTATTCAAAGGTTACACGACGGTTAGTTGTTTCAATATAATACTCAATGGCTGCAAAAAGTTTTTCAAGTGGGAAAGATCGGTTGATTCTCATGATGCTTGAACGCAAGTCATTATTAGGGGCATGAAGTGATACCGCCAAATTAACCTGCACTCCTTCGTTAGCAAACTCACGAATCTTATGCGCCAAACCGGAAGTTGATACCGTGATATGGCGAGCACCAATAGCCAGACCATTGTCATCATTAATCGTCCGTAAGAAACTCATCACATTTTGGTAATTGTCAAATGGCTCACCAATTCCCATAACAACCACATGACTGACACGTTCGTCTTGACCACGCTCATCAAAATATTTTTGAACTAGCATAATCTGAGCTGTGATTTCACCACTGTTTAAATCACGCTGTTTTTTGATTAAGCCGCTAGCACAGAAGGTACAGCCAATATTACAACCAACTTGTGTTGTAACACAAACAGAATGCCCATAATGCTGGCGCATCAAAACTGTTTCAATGAGCATACCATCTGGTAACTCAAACAAATACTTAACAGTTCCGTCAGCTGACTCTTGAACAATGCGTTGCTTAAGAGGATTGACGCAAAAATTTTCCTTTAAGATAGCAATAAAATCTTTGGAAATATTAGTCATGTCATCAAAAGACTGAACACGTTTTTTATAGAGCCAATCCCAAATTTGGATAGCTCTAAATTTCTTTTGTCCGTGGTCAACAGCCCAAGCAATTAAGTCTTCCCGGGTCAAGCTGTAAATGGATGGTTTCATGGATTACTGATCCTTCTTTCTGATAATAAAGTGATCGGACTTAGCATTAAGCTGCTTGGTCTGATTACGTTTCGACTTGCTCTTATTGTTTTCTTTACGCTTTTTACTAGTAAAGGTTTGTTTGTCAGCTGGTTTTTCCTTTGGAGAACGCTTCTGTTTGTTTTTTTGAGGTGCTACCTGTGGATTTGTTTGACCTGATTTCCGTCGATTTGGTTTTGACTTAGAGGACTTTTTCCGTCTTGGCTGACGCTCCTCTTCGAAAGTGATTTCTTTAGGATTAGGATTTTCTAAAACAAAATAGGCACAGCCAAAATTGCAAAACTCTTTAATATAGTCTTCTAAGCGTGAAATGCGGTTTGCTTTTTTAATGTCATTGCTGTCCTTGTAAAACCCTTTGAGACGTAGTTGCTCATTTCCCCAATCGCCAACAATATAGTCGTACTTGAGTAAAATCTCTGTATAACGTTGACCAAAACTGATCGTATCAAAGGCATTTTTAACATTTTCAAGCAAGAGGAACTCTATACCTTCTGCTTTGACCTGCTGGTCAAAGTGACTAAATTCTGGCCCAGGAAATTTATTGTAGTTATACATTTCTGGTGAAATGTCTTTTTTCATGTGACTCCTTTCATAAGAATCCTTAAATATCAATGGTTAGGTTATTTCAATCGTGGTAACTCCTGCTACTCTTGTCAATCATGTAGGAATAGTTTACTTCCTTAGAATTAGAGTGACTGACAAAACCGAGTTTCAACGTTACCCGTAACTCATCTATTATACACTATTTTTAAGCTTTTGTAAGTAGGAAACAAGTCATGAACACGCCGTACGCATGAAAACTTTCTCTTCATCCTTTTGTGCCCGGACATCAATTTTGAAAAGATTCCTTTTTAAATCAATCATCTGCTTAGCCTCTTTCTCCAAATAATTGGGCTAAATAATCTTTCAA
>NZ_JBWKAI010000013.1:0-52465 GCF_056500955.1 Streptococcus sp. F2 | reverse complement strand
TGGCATGCTTAAATCTCAAAAAACTGGTCAAAAGGATGGCGGGAGAGCCTTTTTATTTTGTTCAGATGAGGTGGTTTAAGCACGGAAACAGCCATTTTTATCTAAAAACACTAAAAAAGACAAACACCAAATCGATGTTTGTCTTCAATCTGAAACGCTATCAAATGATAGCGTTTTCTTATCTTTTACCCCACCAACTTCTTCATCTCTACAATCCGTTCTTGGGTTGCGTCGTATTTGGCTTGGTAGTCGGCTTGTTTGTCTTTTTCTTTTTGGACGACTTCTGGTTTGGCGTTGGCGACGAAGCGTTCGTTGCCGAGTTTTTTGCCGACCATGTCCAGTTCTTTTTGCCATTTGGCTAGTTCTTTGTCGAGGCGGGATAGTTCTTCTTCCACGTTAAGCAAATCTGCTAGTGGCAAGTAGATTTCAGCGCCCGTGATGATGCTGGTCATAGCGAGTTCTGGCGCAGCAATGGCTGAGCTGATTTCTAGTTTTTCAGGATTGGTGAAGCGTTTGATGTAGTTGATATTGCTGTTGAAGAAGTCTTCTAATTCACTATCTGCTGTCTTCACCAAAATGGTAATTGGTTTTGATGGCGCCACGTTTACTTCTGCACGCGCATTTCGTACAGCACGGATAAGATCTTTCAGACTTTCCACACCTTTATGCGCAGCCTCATTTTCAAAAGCAGGAGTAACCGTAGGGTATGCTGCGGTCACAATAGAACCTTGGGCATATTGGGCATAGATTTCTTCGGTTACAAATGGCATGATTGGGTGAAGGAGACGCAAAATTTTGTCCAAAGTATAAAGAAGGACAGAGCGCGTGATAACTTTCTCAGCTTCGTTGTCGCTATACAGCACTTCCTTGGTCAATTCCACATACCAGTTAGCAAATTCTTCCCAGATAAAGTTGTAAAGAATGTGTCCTGCCACACCAAACTCGAACTTGTCAAAGTTTTCCGTAACTTTAGCAATCGTTTCATTGAGATTGTGGAGAATCCACTGGTCAGTCACATTTCCAGCTTCTGAAGCAGCTACCTTAGCCACATTACTTTCAGCTTCTTCCAAGGTCAACCCTTCATTATTCATGAGGATATAGCGAGAAATGTTCCAAATTTTGTTAATGAAGTTCCAAGAGGCATCCATTTTTTCATAACTGAAACGAACATCCTGACCTGGCGCAGAGCCGTTTGACAAGAACCAACGGAGGGCATCAGCACCGTATTTCTCGATAACATCCATTGGGTCGATACCGTTACCAAGAGATTTAGACATCTTGCGACCTTCTTCGTCACGGATAAGACCATGAATGAGAACGTTTTGGAATGGTTGACGCCCTGTAAATTCAAGCGATTGGAAAATCATACGAGATACCCAGAAGAAAATGATGTCATAACCTGTTACTAAAGTTGATGTTGGGAAATAACGGTTGAAATCTTCTGAATCTGTATCAGGCCACCCCATGGTTGAGAACGGCCATAAAGCAGATGAGAACCAAGTGTCAAGAACATCTTCATCTTGAGTCCAGCCATCACCTTCTGGTGCTTCTTCGCCAACGTAAATCTCACCTTCTGCTTTGTACCAAGCTGGGATTTGGTGTCCCCACCATAATTGGCGAGAGATTACCCAGTCATGGACATTTTCCATCCATTGGAGGAAGGTATCGTTGAAACGTGGTGGGTAGAAATCTACTCGGTCATCTGTTTCTTGATTGTCCATAGCTTGTTTAGCAAGCTCATCCATTTTTACAAACCATTGAGTGGATAGACGAGGCTCAACGACTGCACCTGAACGTTCTGAGTGACCTACTGAGTGAACACGTTTTTCGATGTTTACTAGGGCACCAAGTTCTTCAAGTTTAGCAACGGTAGCTTTACGAGCTTCAAAACGGTCCATGCCTGCAAAGTCGCCAGCTAACTCATTCATGGTTCCATCATCGTTCATGACATTCACTTGTGGTAAGTTATGACGCTGACCAACCTCAAAGTCGTTAGGATCATGGGCAGGGGTGATTTTAACTACCCCAGTCCCAAATTCAGGGTCGGCATGCTCGTCTCCCACGATTGGAATCAATTTATTCACGATTGGTAAAATAACATGTTTACCAATCAAATCTTTGTAACGAGGGTCTTCTGGGTTTACGGCAACGGCAACGTCTCCAAACATGGTTTCTGGTCGCGTTGTTGCCACTTCAAGGGCGCGTGAGCCATCTTCCAACATGTAGTTCATGTGGTAGAATGCCCCTTCCACATCCTTGTGGATAACCTCGATGTCGGATAGGGCAGTTCTGGCAGCTGGGTCCCAGTTGATGATAAATTCACCACGGTAAATCCAGCCTTTTTTGTAGAGATCAACGAAAACCTTGCGAACTGCTTTTGACAAACCCTCATCTAGTGTGAAACGCTCACGGCTGTAGTCCACAGAAAGACCCATTTTGCCCCACTGCTCTTTAATCGTAGTGGCATATTCATCTTTCCATTCCCAAACCTTGTCTAGGAATTTTTCACGACCCAAATCATAACGGGTGATGCCTTGACCACGCAAGCGTTCTTCGACTTTAGCCTGTGTCGCAATCCCTGCATGGTCCATCCCTGGCAACCAAAGCGTATCAAAGCCCTGCATGCGTTTTTGACGAATGATAATATCTTGAAGCGTTGTGTCCCAAGCGTGTCCCAAGTGCAACTTACCAGTCACATTTGGCGGTGGAATCACGATAGAATATGGCTTGGCCTTTTGGTCTCCTGATGGCTTGAAAACATCTGCAGCAAGCCATTTTTGATAACGACCTGCCTCAACCTCGGCAGGATTGTATTTTGGTGATAGTTCTGTCATGTTAGTTCTCCTTGATATGAGTCATTTTTTGGATAATAAGCTGCGCTGTTTCAGCAGCGGTGAGATGAGTATTATTGATTTTATGGTAATGGGTGAGCATGCGAGGCGCTTCTTCCGGGTTAAATAGAGCGTAATCCATGGTTGAGCGAATATCCTGCTCTGACCACTCAATATTGCGCTTAGAAGTTTTATGCTTGAGACGATTTTCTGTTCGATTGCGCTTGAGACGTTCATTGACATCTGTTTCCAATTCAACAAAGAGAACCTCTTGGTCATAAGACTGAAAAACTGCTTGAATCTTTTCAAGAAATGCCACATCATTTGGATCATTGAAATCAATCACGATGGTGAAAATCATTTCTTGACCAGTCTTGGCAAAAGTCTCAAAAAAGTTAAACCGAAGACGCTCTATCAAGGCTGTGCTCTCTTGAGACCAAGGCATAAAGCGCAAAACAAAATCAATGGAATCGTGATTATGAAACAAGGTCATACCTTTCTGCTTGGCAATTTCCTGCCCAATGGTCATCTTACCCGACGCTTGAGCTCCGATAATGATAAGGTTCATTTCCTTTTCCACGCCTCCCACTCACTTCTTAGTAAGCCAAAACGCATGTCGCCACAGCGACGACCTTGAACGTCCTTACGGTCACGGATATTTGCTTCTAAGGTAAAGCCTAGTTTGCGAGCGACTGCCTGACTTTGCTTGTTGTAGTCGTAGCAGCCCAGCTCAATTTTATGCAAATCGATCAGGGTAAAGCCAATCTCAATCAGGGCGGCAGCTGCTTCTGGTACAATGCCTTGTCCCCAATAATCAGGATGGAGCAGGTAGCCAATCTCAAAGACATCATCCGCCCGTCGATGATTAAAGTCAATTGAACCAATCACTTTGTCATCGCCTTTTAGGGTAATACCATAACCTGAAGGCAGTCCCTCTTTTTCAAGATTAGCGGGATAAATGTCTTGAAGGTAGGTGATTTCATCTGCTAAGCTTTTAACAGGCCGAAAACCAGCAGGATAACTGACCTCAGCCAGTTTAGCAAAAGCAAATATGTCCTCGGCGTCCTCTAATTTTCGTTGACGTAATACTAGCCGTTCTGTTTCCACTTTGGGCAAAGCTTTGCCACTGTATGCTTCTAGCATCTTAACGATCATCCATCACCTTCTTTCAATTCCCCACCACCTCTATTTTGATTCAGAGCGTAGTGATTCTCTCCTCCTGCGTACGGATAGCGGTCTTCGTAGAGGAGATTGACACTTCTGGTAATCAAGTCTTTTCTCAGTTGGTCAACTTGTTTACGACTGCCACCATAAAAAGCTAGGTGATTGAGGCCTATTCGGCAACGATGGTAGCCTACTTCAAGGAACTCAGCTGGTGTTTGGACAAAAACGATGTAGTGTTCTGACTTTTTGAAAGAGAATCCATCCTCCCATTCTTGATAGAGATAATAGCCTAGTTTAATCAAAAGTGGTTCATAAAATTCACGTGACTTTGCTAGGTTAGATACATAAACCTCAACATGATGTAACATGATGTCCTCCTTTTTAAACTACCTGTCTCAACAAAAATTTCTAGTGGACTTTTCCTATTTCATACATTAGTTTTGACAAACATTCGATAATAATTTTTCCAAAACGTCAAAATCCCCATCCAGCTTACACTAGACAGGGACGAATTTCGTATTACGATTTCCGCGGTACCACCACTGTTTCAGACCACAAAATGGATCTGCTACTTTTCATATCTGATTTCTGATCCTCAGCTACCAGCCTTGGCATCTGTGCGGATTTCTCAACACCACCGCTCTCTGTAACAGACCAACTCAATGCACCTCTGATTGCTAATATTCTAACAAATTTATAGGCATTAAGCAACGAGAAGATGACTATTTTTTCAAGCTTGCGCCATTTTCGACCAATTTTTTAACCGTTGCTGGACCAATACCTTTAAGAGAAAGAAGGTCTTTTTCCGTCCACTCCTTAAAAGCTTGCGCTGAATGAATGCCTTCTGCATATAGGGTTTCCACAAGATCTGAGCGAATCCCTTCCACAACTGCTAAGGCTGAAAACTCATCAAGAGAGAGGCTTTCATGAGGAGTGGTTAGGTTGCTGATGGTTTGGCTTCCTTTTTCCACAAGGTCCTTGCTGACTGTCATCGTCTTGTCCACAGCTGTCCCCACACTTTCAACTGCCTTATCAAAAACTTGACCTGCTTTTTTTAACAAACCATTGCGCTTCATTTCTAACTTCAATGCTTTTTTACGATTTTTTTGTTTTGCCACTGTTTCGTGTCTCCTTGTCCTTAATAATGCCTTGCTCCAAATAGGTCATCCGGAATATCATGAAAGGCTTTGCCATTTTTATAATTGTCAAATTTACCTAGTAAAAATTCGTAGGCATCTAATTTGCTTTCGTAGCGAATAAAGGCGTCTTTAGCTCTCTCATCGCCATCTTCTTGAGCTACCTGTTGACTGGTGGTCATGGCTAGCTGATTGACTTGAATCTGGGTTTTAACCCAGTCTTCAAAATCTCTTAAAAATTCTGCTTCATAAGACATGTTGAGTTTCCTCTTTCTGAAATCATCCTTACTATTATACCATAAGGCATGGCTCTTGTGCTATCTTATTCCAAAAAAGCTCATCAGTAATAGGATATGACTTAGAATGGAATGGTCATTGAGAAAACACTTTCCTTAATTTTTTAGATAATCCTCTAGAAAAAGATAGGGAGCTATGTTATACTGTTATTACATAGGAAACGATGTATTTAGAAAGGAAAGACAATGCCTAATCATCATATTGGTATTTTAATCAAGATGGCTAGTCTAGCTTTTGACCGTACTGCCAATCAGTTACTAGCCGATGCTGACTTAACACCAAGTCAGTTTAAGATTCTTAAATACCTAAGCACTCACCAAAATCAGTTAACCAGACAGATTGATTTGGAAACCTTCTTTAAAATGTCCAACCCAACCGTTACTGGATTATTACAGAATTTAGAGAAAAAAGGGATGATTGAACGACACCCTCATCCTCAAGATAAACGTTGCAATATCATTAGATTGAGTGAGGCAGCTAGCTTGAAAGCTGATGATTATTTGCAAAAAAGCAAAGTCATTGAAGAGCAGTTTACTCAAGCACTGTCTGAAGCAGATCGGTCTCAGCTCAGACTACTGCTACAAACTCTCATTGATCACAACCCTCAACAAAAGCATTGATAGAAAGGACACCATGCAGACCAATAAATTACAAACAGCTCCTATTCCAAAATTACTAGCCACTATGGCTATGCCAGCGATTATCGCCAACCTCGTTAACTCCCTCTATAATATTGTAGACCAGATTTTCATTGGACACGGAGTTGGGTATTTAGGAAATGCAGCAACTAGCGTCGCCTTCCCCCTTACGATTATCTGTTTAGCCTTCGGCTTAACCCTTGGTTTAGGAGGGGCCTCTAATTTTAATTTATCTTTAGGCCGTGGGCAAAAAGAACGAGCAGCTCATGTTATCGGAAATGCTATTTTCCTATCATTGGCCCTCGGAGTACTCATTGGTGCAGTGATTATCCTATTGTTAAAGCCTCTACTTATTTTATTTGGGGCTACTGATGCAACCTTGGCTTATGCCATTGATTACACTGGTATCACAGCATTCGGGATTCCTTTTTTAATGTTTACCATGAGCCTCAATCCCTTGGTCAGAGCGGATGGCAGCCCAACTTATTCGATGATGGCCATTGTGGTTGGGGCCATCTTAAATACAATTTTAGACCCTATCTTTATTTTTGGTTTTCAATGGGGAATTAAAGGTGCGGCCGTTGCAACCTTAATCAGTCAAATTCTTTCTGCCCTCTTTTTAGGCCTTTACTTTAGACGATTCAAGTCCATTCATCTCAAAAGTAGTGACTTTAGGTTGGACCGTGATGTGATTAAAAGCATTGTCAGCGTTGGCTCTTCGTCTTTTATCTTTCAATCGTCCACCATGTTGATTCAAATTGTCACTAACAATATGTTACGTAAATATGGTGCCGAATCCATTTATGGTAGTGATATTGCCATTGCTGTCGCTGGGATTGTTATGAAAATTAATTCGCTTTTTATTGCGGTTATTATCGGACTGGTTCAAGGCGCTCAGCCAATCGTTGGGTTTAACTATGGGGCACGTCAGTTAGAGCGCGTTAAGGAGACCACTGCTCTGATGCTAAAAACAGCTATTGTTATTTCTCTGGTTGCCTTTTTAGCCTTTGAACTCTTCCCTAAACCTTTCTTGACCTTATTTGGTCATGGCTCTGCCCTTTATTTCCAGTTTGGTATCAAATACGTCCGCGTTTTCCTCTTTTTTGTCATTCTTAATGGGGTTCAAATCGCATCCACAACCTTTTTCCAAGCTATTGGTAAAGCCAGCATTGGCGCCTTCTTGTCTCTAACCAAACAAGTTATCTTTCTCTTACCTCTCTTGTTTATCCTACCACATTTCTTTGGTGTAGAGGGCGTGATGTTTGCTGGGCCGATTTCGGATGCTATTGCTTTTATCACTGCTTTAACTTTCCTCAAACGGGAATTTAAGCGCATGCCCCACGATTTACGGGTGACGCATTAACGCACATTAAGCTGCCTAAAAGGCGGCTTTTAAAATCGATTTTTTTGAAAGAAAGGCTTGCGCCAACTCATAAGTTATAGTATTATAGAAAGGTAGCCGCTATAGTTAAATGGTATAATAAAGCAATGGTAATGCTTCGTTCCGAGTTCGATTCTCGGTGGTGGCAAACGTCAAAAACGCCTTAACATCATGTTGAGGCGTTTTTAGTATTCCAAGTACAGTAAGTTAGTCATGGGTTTTCTTAACGGCTACTCTTTGTCGTTAATCCTCACCAATAAACGATAAATTTTTATCAACTAATATGCAACGGTGATTCCTAAGCCTAAATAAAGGGCAGTTAACACTAGTCGTAACATCCACTTGAGGTCAGTCATAGTTTTTCCTCCTAAAATGGTTCATGATAGCATTTGTTTTAACAAATCCTCCAAGAGTCATGACAAGCTCTCAAACCCCAGTCGTTACTTGCTATTTCACCTTGTTTATGGTATCATTTCACAGGTTGTAGGTACGTATTTTGAACATAAAGAGCCTTCTATGAATCAGCTCATAACTTGTTTACCTCACTTCTTAGTTAAACATTAAACCAAAGCAGTTTGCTATGGCTATAAATCACATTAGTATTAGTAAAGGAATCAACTGGATGAAAGACATCATGTCAGATTTTCGGAATCAGGGATGCTCAAAGAGAAACTTTATCGTAGGGCCCTGCTCCATTGAATCTTATGATCACATTAGATTAGCAGCTTCAAGCGCCAAAAAATTAGGATACACCTATTTTAGAGGAGGTGCTTATAAACCGAGAACCTCACCTACTTCTTTCCAAGGGTTAGGCCTTGAAGGGATTAAATATTTAAATGACGTTTGTCAGGAATTTGATTTAATCTCTATTAGCGAGATCATGTCTGACAGTCAGTTAGAAGAAGCCTATGATTACTTGGATGTGATTCAAGTTGGCGCTCGAAACATGCAGAACTTTGAGTTTTTAAAAACGTTAGCTCATGTTGATAAACCAATCCTGTTTAAACGTGGCTTGATGGCTACCATTGAGGAATTTATGGGAGCTCTCTCCTATCTTCAAGAAGCAGGAAAAACAAATATCATTTTGTGTGAACGTGGTATCCGTGGTTACGATGTGGAAACCCGAAACATGCTTGATATTATGGCTGTGCCTATTATTCAGCAAAAAACTGATTTGCCCATTATCGTGGATGTGTCTCACTCGACAGGTAGACGTGACCTTCTCTTACCTGCTGCTAAAGTCGCCAAGGCTGTTGGAGCTAATGGCATTATGATGGAGGTGCATCCTGATCCTGACCACGCCTTGTCAGATGCTGCGCAGCAAATTAATTACGACCAATTAGACCAACTTGGGCATGACCTCTGGCAAGATTAAGCCATAAGCTGCGCTCTATTATTACTGTTGGTTAGCAACAAAGAAAGGAATGATTATGCCACAAACACTTCATGTCCATTCTCGGGTTAAGGACTATGATATCCTATTTACCGATGATGTCTTAACTACCTTGGGTGAGTGCCTTGGTGAGCGCAAACAACGCAAACTGTTGTTCCTCACTGACCAAACCGTCTATGACTTGTATCACCCCCTCTTCCAAGTCCTCTGTCATCGCTATACCGCTTTTGTCCATATTTGTCCGCCAGGTGGTCAATCCAAATCCTTGGAACGTGCCAGCGCTATCTATGAACAACTCATCACTGAGAACTTTTCAAAAAAAGACATGATTATCACAATTGGTGGCGGCGTTATTGGAGATCTGGGAGGCTTTGTTGCGGCTACTTTTTACCGTGGCATTCCCTACATTCAAATCCCAACCACCTTGCTAAGCCAAGTAGACAGTAGCATCGGTGGCAAGGTTGGTGTTCACTTTAAAGGGTTGACCAATATGATTGGGAGTATTTATCCTCCAGAAGCTATCATTATTTCAACCGCCTTTTTGGAAACCTTACCGCAACGGGAATTCTCCTGCGGCATCAGTGAAATGCTGAAAATTGGCTTCATTCATGATAGACCGCTTTTTCAGCAGTTGCTTGCTAGTCCAAAAATAGGCCCTTATCCGGGACTTGAAGACCTGATTTGTCAGTCTATTATCAACAAAAAACGCATTGTTGAACAGGACGAGTTTGAAAATGGTTTACGCATGTCCTTAAATTTTGGGCATACCTTGGGCCACGCGATTGAATCGCTCTGCCACCATGATTTTTACCATCATGGTGAAGCTATTGCTATCGGTATGGTGGTTGATGCTAAACTGGCTGTTTCCAGAGGGCTCTTGCCAAAAGAAGACTTGAATAGTCTCCTTCAAGCCTTTGAACTTTACCAGTTACCAACAAGTCTCCAAAACAGTGAGGTGTCAGCTCAAGCTCTCTTTGACGTTTTTAAAACTGACAAGAAAAATTCTGACCAGCATATCATCTTTATATTGCCCACAGAAACCAGTTTTACCAGCCTGGCCATTGCCAAGGATGACCAGCAATTTGTTAGGGATTTAGAAGAATTGCTTTAAAATATCAAAAGAACCTTCACAGACGATTAAGCTGTGAAGGTTCTTTTGACTTATTTTTCTTTTCGATAGAGTGTCGTTACTTCTTTTGTTGTAATACTGAGATCGCCAGAATCTGTCACCTCATAGGTAGCAAATTCCTCGGCTTCTTTTCCTAGAACCATACCCTTAAAGGCAATGGTTTTGTCCTTTTCATTAATCGTGCCATCAAAGGTATAAGTCCCAAATAGGCTGTCAATAGATAGGGTTGCTGACTTATTATCGATAACTACTAAGGTTGATTTCGTAGCCCCGGTTTTGCTGATATAAGTCCCTTTTAATGACTTGCTACAAGCCACTAAGCAGAGTGTCGCTAGAAACACAATGACTACGGATAGTACTTTTTTCATTGATTAAACCTTTCCCCTCGCTCTCAAGTATTAGTGGTGTTTTCTCATGTAAGAGCCTACCAATGGGAGTGATCCTATTAAAAGCATGAAAGCGCCCAAGACCGTTACGGAGTTTGTTACTTCTCCTGTTTTTGGAAGCAAGGCTTGATAAGCTGTCGCTTTTGGACCTGTAGCCATGACCTGGTTGGTCACTTTTTGGACAGGCTGCATCTCGCGAGATACTGCTTGATTACCTTTACCAGCTACGACTTTTGTACCAGACACGTTTGATTTAGAAATATTATCCATGTTTGATGGAGTAGAAGCCTCTGGTTTAGCAGGCAACTCTGGTTTTTCTGAATTGCTTGGCATCATAGGTTTAGCTGGTGCTTCTGGTACTGGTACATTAGGAATAGAAGGAGTGAGTTCTTCTGGCTTGATAGGTACTACTGGTTGAACAGGTTTACTTGGAGTTTCAACGTGTGCTTCTGGCTTAGCTGGTGTTTCAGCTGGAGCTTCGGGTTTAGCAGGAGCTTCTGGCTTAGCAGAAACAGTTGCAAGAGCTGCTTTTAGATTATTCAATTTAGCAGTTGCGCTATCAAGAGCTGCTTGCATATCTGCAAGATTTCGAGCTGTTTGTGCTTTACGTTCTACAGCAGATGTGACAAGTGCTGACAAATCACCAGATTGAACATTGCTCAATTGTGCTTGTTGCTCTTTTAACTGAGAAACTTTGTTAGTCAATTCAGCAGCATGAGCTTCAGCGGCTTGGAGTTCTGATTGTTGGGTAGCGAGAGTTTGTTTTGCACCCGCAGCCTCGGTACGTGCAGCTTCGAGACGTTTAATTGCCTCTGTGGACACTGAACTCACTTCACCTTCATATGGGTTATTGATTTTGGTTGTGTTAAAGTTACCAATAATACGATTTGTAGGTACTTGTAAAACATGAACGGTTACAACGTCACCAACTCGAGAAATAGAAACACCTAAATATTCTCCCGAAACTCCAGTACCAACTAGAGATTCTGTGTGTTTCCAGTTAGAATTCACATCTTTAGAAATCATACCACCAATAACTTCAAAAATTCTACGTTTTAAATCTTCCATGGTAAATGTACGATTTATAAAGGTAGATGACCGTGACATGCCGGCATCTTCATATGCATTCTCATTGGAAACCGCTTTGAGTCCATTATCAGCCGCGGCTCTATTAATAGCTTTAACATCATGAGCATCTTTAACGGTATCCCAATTATCATTACGATAGTTTTGAGCGACATCTTTGGCAAATTTCACAGCACCTTTAGTAACAAATGTATTACCAACAGTTAGGTTAACACCTGCTTTTCGAGCTTGATCACGAACTTGGTTAATTAAAGATGATGCATAATTAGACAAATCAGTCAATTGGTCATCGGTTAGGTTATCAATATCAACAGTTCGCTCGTCACCAGGATTTGTAACGAATGTAAAGTTGTTATCGCCACCCATCATGTTAAGGTCATCTGAATAATCAGGAGCTGATTTATCACCTAACGCTTTCGCAAAATCTTCATCTAATTCAACAGTGCTTGGTTGTTTTACCGTTTCAACATGACCAGCTTCACTTTCAGCGGCTTTGAGAGCTTCCTGAGCTTGTTGATTTGCAGCTTGTGCGTCTTCAACGTCTTTAGTTTCTTTTACAACAACTTGGTTGGCTTCTTCAACATCTTTTTCCGCAACTGCAAGTTGTTCAGCCACTTCTGCTTTTTGCGTTTCAATATCTGAGGCACTAGCTTCATTAGCTTTAGCTTGTTCAACTGCCTGTGCTGCTGCTTCATCATTCTTTTTAGCTGTTTGAACTTTTTCAGTAAGTTCCGTAACCACTTTTTCTTGATCTTCAATGTGTTGGGCTAAGGGCTGTTGGTCCTTGCTTGCGGTCACTGTTTTAACTGAATCAAGATTGCCTACATTCTCTGATTGAGCTTGGACTGTTGTACTCAAAACAGCTGTTAATAGAGCTGCAGATGTCAACATGACTTTGGTATGTTTTGATGTCATAACTCTCTCCTTTTCCTTTTGGAACATCGTTTTATGTTCATTGTAGCAAAAAACAAGATGAAAAACAATACAATTTGTAATACAATTAAAATAATTTACTTTCTGCCATTTTTGTCTTACAATAAAGCCAGATAGGAGACAAAAATGGCATTTCAACTCAAATCAGATAAAAAAGAATCCGAAATTAAAACCATTCGTTTTCCCTCATCTCTCGTTGAAGATATTGAAAAAGCGATGGTAAATAAAGACGTTACTTTTTCAAGTTTTGTCCTTCAAGCCTGTCAATACGCATTAGACAATATGGATAAGGATAACTGAATATCATAAAAGCACCAAGTGATTGGTGCTTTTATGATGAGTTTATTTAGCTAACAAAGAGAATGAGAACAGTCATCAAGATGATGCTGATAGCAATACTAAGGGAATTAACTGTTGCTGGTAGAGCACTCTCGCTGCCTAGTTCTCTGGCATAAAGAGGCGTGACAACTGAAATCGGAGCTATCAGGCAAATAGCCAACATTTTTTTGATGACCAGATCAATAGGTAATTGAGAAAGACAGACCAGCATGAGAAAACTAGCAAAGACGCGGAGCCCTATCAACTGTCCTAATTCTTTCAAGTCTTGTCTGGATAATCTAAAATCAACCATGAGTCCAAGCGTCAGCATGGCAACGAAGGGATTGGCATCTGCTCCTAGTTTGGCTAGGGTTAAGAGAGCCGTTGGAAGAGTAATATTCCACAAAGAGAGCCCAAAACACAGCAGATAGGTGCAAAAAGGAACCGATCGAAACAGTTTTTTGAGGATTGCTTTCAAGGTCACTTGTTCCCCCACTCTTGACGCCAGACTGGTAATGGTGTAGTTACCACCAAATACCATTAAGGCATTGCCTGTATCAAAGAGAATGACCTGCATCAGGTAGCTAGCCGGGAAAAAAGACTGAACAAAAGGGAAAGCGAACGTTCCTATATTATATCCAACAAGTTGGATCATGTCTTGTGCTTGGGCAACGGGTTCTTTATGACGACCTCTGAGGTAACCGATACCTAGCAACAAAAGATTACCAGCTATGCCTAACCCCATGGGAATCAAGAGAAGAGCACTCATGTTCAGACTTCTTGTAGACACTAGTAAAGCACAGGGAAGGGTAACGGTCATCAAAATGGTAGAAAAGCCCCTACCATGTTCAGACGTAAGAATGCCTTTTTGTTTTAACACATAAGCCAATAAAATCAATAAAATAAAGCCACTGGCCTTTACAATAATAGGTAACACGATTTTCTCCTTTATCTTTTTAGGATGTCATGATGCGACTCCTCCTTAACACAGTCCTTTTTTAATCATCCCCAAACCCGCTAGTGATTATAGCCCTTGTTGACAGTCATCTTTAAGGGAATTGACAATCTTGTTGACTAGTTACGATGTTTTGCCGATGTTATCCTTAAACAGCAACGTTTTGATATCATCAACTGGCATTTCCTTACCGGTAATTAAGGCAAAGGCCTCTGCTCCTTGATAGAGAACCATCCCTAACCCATTAATGGTTTTTTGGGCACCATGCTGACGAGCAAAGGAGAGGAGCTTTGTCTCGGTCGGGTTATAGACAATATCAAAAACCACTAAATCTGGACGAATCAGCTCAGGATCTGTAATCAGACTTTTATTTTCTAAGGGTTTCATTCCCACACTTGTGGCATCAATATAAATGTGAGATTGCTTGATAGACTGATGGAAAGCTGCCTGATCTTCCAAGTCCTGCAGAGTCACTTGAGTTGTCGTTGTGTCATTAAGTTTGGTTACCAGTTCTTGAACACCATGCAGACGACTGGCTTGTCGGTTAAATAGGTGTACCTCTTTGGCACCCTCAAAGGCGAGTTGGACAGCAATAGCTTTTCCTGCGCCGCCTACACCTGCAAGGGTAATAACCTGGTCTTTCACAGATACCCCTTCTTCAGCTAAAGCCCTTGTAGCTCCAGTTCCATCCGTTATATGCCCTACCAAGTAGCCTTTGCCATCCTGATTGACCACAGTGTTGACAGCTCCCACAAGTTTGGCGGCTGGAGACACCTCATCTAATAAGGGCACAATGGCTTCTTTATTTGGCATAGAGACATTGGAACCACGGATACCCAAGGCACGAATCCCTTGGACTGCATCCGCAAGTTGTTCGGTCCCCACTTCAAAAGCAAGGTAAGCATAATCCAAGCCCAGCTTCACATAAGCTTCATTGTGCATTTTGGGAGATAGGCTATGACGGATGGGAGTAGCAAGTAAAGAGACCAGCAAGGTGTGACCCGATAGTCGTTGTGACATTTGTAATCTCACTTTCCATTTCAAACTTGTAAAGGCGTCTTCCTTTGAAAAAGACGCCTGCTTTTTATATTATACCTTATTTTTAGAAATCTATCAGTCCCCTTAACAGAGGTTGACTTGATTTAGACCAAATCCCAGAGACCAATCTGAAGGCCAGCTTGCTCCAAATCACCCTTTGTTCCTGCAACCAGTTCAAGGGTAATCTCTAATTGCAAGACATCCATCACCTCTTCTAAGAAAATAACAGTTTCTTGCTCCGTCACTTGAACCTGCTGTTGTTCCAAGCTAATCTGGCTAACTGACGATTGACTAGCAGAGCGAAGACTTATGTTCAGGGTGAGAGGATGAGTGGTCCTTTGCCGTAAACTAACGGCACCAAGAGCTTGGATGGTAGCGTACTGATACCGATAAATCAGACGGTCCCGAGACGAGGCAAGCAAGGATTGTTTAGCCACCAAGCTAATATCCTGATGTCGTCTTTTTTCCTCTTGACGTGGGCAAAGCCTTGCTTCTACTGGGATGAGATGACCGTAACAGTTTGCTTGTCCTCTTATCACTACTGACTGGGTAAAAGTTTTTGTCGTAAAATCCCAAGTGATGGGGAAAGCTTTTTTCACCAAATGTCCTTGAGCATCCGTAGCCTGAAGCCATTCTGGTAAGATAATATCTTGCCCTAAATCACCATAATCCTTATAAGGTGTGAAAGATAGGGGCCAAGCCAGAGCATGCCAATAGGTCATGACTGAAAAATGCCCTTTATCAAACCGCAACTCTTTCTCTTGAACCCTATTGTCAGTATGCATTTTACTAACGTCTGTAGTGAGCTGCTCAAAAGAAATCGTCTTTCCCATCGGGATTTCCCGAAGAGGGTATTTGTCTAAGAATGTCGTCAAGAGGTATTCCTGTGAGACACGTTTAGAGACCTCTTTTTGAAATAAGGCTCGCAAATCTCCTGGACCATAGGCACTTACCTTCACTTGTCCTACTTCTCCTGTCAGAGCGAGAATAACCAGTAACTTCCCACCGTAAGCTTGTCGAGATGACAAATGATACAGGGTATGGTCAACAGGATTGCCATTATCCACTGCCAGTAACTGTGCTGGTCCTTCGACTTCAATCCGAATCAACTCTTGAGCATGGCTGACCAACTCGCCTGATTTATCTAAAAGCGATAATTCCAGATAAAGCAATTCTTGTGTGGTCTCAAAAGGTACTTCAAAGGCTTGCCACGTAAGCTGTGCCACTGCTCCATAGGTTCTGACCTGAGAACGTCCACTAGTCTTTTGAATTTGTTTCCCAGACGCATCATAGGCCACTGCTCTTAACAGACCTTTTTGATAAGGAATCCGCCAGGTCAGGTAAAGATTCTCATGAGGAGTTTCAGACGCGTCATCCCCTTGATAGAGCTGATAAGCATATCCCATTGGAGTAGTCATGGTATCAAATGCCTTCGTCCCATAATTCTTTAAACCACCCTGCTCATCTTCAAACAGAAGCTGAACACCGGTAGCATTGCTATAAACCACAACTTCTACTAACCCCTGATCGTCAAGGTAAAGAAAGTCTTCTCGCCAGGCTGGCAGGAGGTGGAGGGTAGTCTGATTGTTTGCCCACTGGCTCTGGTAAAAATAATAACTGTCTTTTGGAAAGCCCGCAGTATCTAAAATACCAAAGTAAGCGTTCTTGGGAGACGGCCAAGTGTCCGCAGCACCGCTGTCAATTTTATTCCAAGGCGTTGGCTCACCTAGATAATCAAAACCCGTCCAAACGCATTCGCCTGCAACAAAATCACGGGTAATGGTATCATACCAAGCTTGACTAGCGACAGCTCCCCAATCTACTGTGGCGTGATCGTAAGAGGTCAAGCCATAGGTATCATGAACGATCTTCTTCGTCTGCTGATAATAGGAACGGCTGTTA
Source organism: Streptococcus sp. F2 (assembly GCF_056500955.1). Taxonomy (NCBI): domain Bacteria; kingdom Bacillati; phylum Bacillota; class Bacilli; order Lactobacillales; family Streptococcaceae; genus Streptococcus; species Streptococcus sp. F2. The sequence goes on along the minus strand of NZ_JBWKAI010000013.1, from coordinate 35,878 downwards.
ATGGCAGATGCTGTCTCTGAACCATATATTATCCAATGGGGGTGTTGTTGGTGAAGTCGGTCATAATCGTTTCCATTGGCATAATTGAGACCTACTACTCCTTGAGGCGACTCTAATTGACTAAGCAGCTCTGCCATTTGTGTCGCCTGCTTGTTCCAATAGAAATCACTTTCCTTCAGCTTATTGTCACCAAAGGTAATGGGCCTAGAGGTATCAATCGCAGCAAGCCACTGGCAAATGGATCTCATCACGTCAGGATAGTGGCTGACATCTGCCGAAAAACCTTCCATCAATTCATTACCGACAGACCACATCAAGACCGACGGGTCATGTTTGGCAGACCAGACCATGGCCTCTGTACTATACTGAGCCCAACTGGTTGCCTGAGAATGAACCCTTTTTAAGTGGGCAGCATTCTCCTCTCCGACGGCTTGATGAAAATACCGTGATAAATCATTGACATTGCCATTTTTAGCATAGGTCCAGGTGTCAAAGGCTTCTTCAATGACAAAAAAACCGAGACGATTAGCCAGTTGACGTAACTTTGGACTGCTGGGATTATGAGTGCTACGAATGGTGTTCGCTCCCATAGCTTTTAGTAAGATTAACTGCCTTGCGATAGCAACTTGATAGGCACAGGCTCCTAACCCACCTTGGTCATGATGAAGACAGACCCCCTTGATTTTTGTAGCTTTGCCATTCACTAGCAGCCCTTGGTTGGCATCAAAAACAATCTGTCGAAAACCGGTTTCCCGATGAAAAACATCACACGTTTGACCCTGATGCCAAAGGGTCAATTCAAGGTCATACAAGTGAGGCTGATCAGGTGACCACAGATTAACTCTAGGCAAGGTGATGGTCATACCAAATGGTTCTGCCACATCCAAGTCCTGCAGAGACTGTTCAGCTTGTTGATAAACAAGTTGACGATTTTGACTTCCAAGCGTTTGTTCCCACAACCTCAGACTAACCTGATAATCAGCTGGTGAAACCGGCTGACTAAGGTCAAATTGCAAGGCAAGTAAGGCTGATCCCTGATCGATATCATCAGTTGGTGCGATTAAACTAAGGTTGACTTGATCGTCCTCAAAGTGCACCTTGGGAAGCACAGACAAGCTCACTTCTCGGTAAAGGCCGCTACCCGAGTACCAACGTGAACTGGGAACCTTATTGTCTACCCTGACAGCCAGAAGGTTTTCAGCCCCAAAAGTCACAGCATCAGAGATATCATAGGTAAATTCCTGATAGCCATTTAGGTGTTTACCTATGAATTGTCCATTAACATAAACTTCCGTTTCCATATAGGCCCCCTCAAAAGTGAGGGCAACATGACAGCCCGCTAACTCCTCATCTAACACAAGGTAATGCCGATACCAACCCACTCCACCTAATTTATAAGCACTTTCTGCTTCTCCATTTCGCGTATAGGGTTGAGCAAGGCTAAAATCATGTGGCAGATTGATACATGACCAATTGGAATCATCAAATGAAGGGTCTTGGGCCAATTGCACATCCGCCCTTAGAAAGCGCCAGCCCTTGTTAAAGGGCTGCTTTCTTCCTTCTTGATCAATATAGTGGTATTGGTATGCCTGCTCCTTGCTATCTGGTATCATATCAGTCTCCTGCTCCTCGTTACTGTTCACCCTTAATGGCTTGGTAGTTGTCCTTGTAACGGTCTCTGAACTCTTTTGGCGACAAGCCATTTAGTTTCTTAAACATTTTAATAAAATAATGGTTCGTATTGTACCCTGTTTTGTAGGCAATTTCATTGATGGATTGGTTGGTGTAAAGCAATAATTGCTGAGCTTTTTGAATGCGTACCTGGTTTAAATACTGGGCAAAACTACGTTCCGTTTCGTTTTTAAAACATTGCCCCAAATAAACCCCATTAACATGCAACCGATCAGCAATAGCCTTGAGGGTTAATTCCTGATGATATTCCTGGCGGATACAGTCAATGGTTTCACTGACCAAATCAGAATACCGTTTTTCAGGTGCACGACTTTTATTGGTCAAGTTCAAAACTTTTTGCAATTCGCTTAAGATTCGGTCAATCGATTGGCTCTCATGGATGGTTTTCACCATGGACAAGTAAGTCATCTTGTCTAAAATAGGAAATTGACGATAAATGTCAGAGAACAACAAGAATGACACATGCTTCACATCCTCTGGTGAGAAGTTCAAGGCCTTCATTTCATGAAAAATGGCTTCTAATTTAGCCAAGATGGTTGGCTCATCACCAATCATCAATGCTTTGTTAAAGGCAAAAAATTGCAACCGAGATTCTGGCATCTCAAGCTTACTGTTGCCTTTGTCAGTTGGTTGTGACATTTGGCTATTGTAAAAAAGACTCTGGCGCACCTGATTGTAGCTCTCATAAACATTCTCCCAGTCATCAACCGTTTCTCCTAAGATGATTTGTTGGATGTTCTCTGAAAATTGCTTTTGTAGATTACTGGTAAAGGCTTTGGCTTGCTGGGCTCTCCCAAGTAAAATCACCAAGTAAATCTTCTTGTCTTCTTCTTTCTTGAGGTAACAGGGTTGTTCTTCTTGCTTAAAATAAGCCTCCATCTCTTCTATCCACTCGGAACACTCCACATACAGCACGGTAAATCCTGTTAGGGCATGCTCGGGGAAATCCTGGCTAAGTTGATGAAATTCTTTTTCACTAAGTTCATCTGTTAACCACAGCGTCAGAAGGCTGTCATGATAGGTTTCCTGCCGAATTGATTCAGCCTGCTGAGCATCCAACCAGTCTTTAAATTGTTTCATTTTAGCCTGCAATTCTGCCTTATCCACAGGCTTTAACAAATACCCTTTACTTTCTAGCTCCATGGCTTTTTGAACATAGGAAAACTCTTGATAACCAGATAAAATCAAGGTTTGTAGCTGAGGATGATTAGTTTTAGCTGCTTCTATTAAATCCAACCCTGTCATCCCAGGCATGTTGACATCTGAAATCATGATATCGACTGGGTACTGAGCCAAATAGGCTAAGGCTTCCTTGCCTGATCTTGCTGTTGAAACGACATCAAAACCAAGAGCCTGCCAATCAATAATCATGGTCAATCCTTGTAGAATCATGTATTCATCGTCAACTAATAATACCTTATACATTAAACATCCTTTCTAATCCTAATTTGAATGATAAAACCACCTTCCGGTGCTTGCGCCATGGTCCAAGTGACCTTATCTCGAAAATGATGAAAGAGGCGTAGGTAAACATTTTGCAACCCAATTGAGCTATTGCCTGTTGTTTGTTGCTCTTGAAGTCTTTTTTCCATGTCTGCTAAGCGCTCTTGACTAATACCACGCCCATTATCAAGCACCTGAATCAAGAGATGATCCGTCTCATCTAATGCCTTGATACTCAGTGCATTGTCATGGCGACTATAATCAATCCCATGCACAAAATAATTTTCAACGAGAGGTTGAATGACAAATTTAGGAATGGCTAAATCAGCAATACTCTCATCAATTTTAACGTGATAAGCGAAGCTATCTGGGTACCGCATTTGGTAGAGGTAAATGTATTTTTCACAAAAAGCCAATTCTTCTTTCAAAGTAGTCATCTTGTCCTGACTGATATTGTTGCGAAGCAGACTCGCAAAGGCATAAATGACATCTGCCAATTCTTCCTGATGACAACTGAGAGCATACATCCTAATATACTCTAACGTGTTGTATAAAAAATGAGGGTTGATTTGAGATTGCAGTGCTCTCATTTGAGCATCTCGTTGCTCTACTTCTAACACATAAACTTCGTCAATATAAGCTTTAATACTGGCCAACATCTGGTTAATAGCTTCTGAGATATGATACAATTCCAATTCCATGTGGCTGTTGTCGATAGTTAAAGATAGATCTCCTGCTGCTACCATTTCAACGGTATCCGTAATTTCAGAAACTTGTTTAATGTAATTACGAAAAACTCTAAAAAGAAGTTGTAGCAAAATCCAGGCCAATAACAGACAACAAATACCATACGAAAAGAGCGTCCTGACAGCTTCTTGTAAAAGATAGGATTTCTTAATGGCAACATAGGCTAGTAAATCACCTGAACGGTTGTATTGAATCTTGTAAGACTTTTTGAGATGGCTTAGATCACTTGCCTGATCAGACTTGATAGCCTGTTTCACATCTGCTTCCAGATGGGGAAAATCTTTTCCTCCTTGATGAAATAATTTACGGCCATAGTAATCAAAGGCAAAGGTTGCCAAGTACTTAGTCTGTTTCTCTTGAACCAGACCGATTGGCTTATCAAAGGTAAGGTAAAGGCGGCCTGTCACATCCCCTGATTCTGGATTTCGAATAGAGCGAACTAAAAAATTTCCAGTCATTTTCTCAGGCTTATTATAGAGCAAGCGACCTGTCTTAATAGCCTTATCAGCGTAAAGATAGGCATTGCTATCATCTAATAGAATCGTCATGGATTCCAAATCAGGATAGAGATCAAAAAGACGTCTCACTTCTTCTGAAAATAAAACCGTCTCCTTTCCTTTCTCCCAATCATCAAAAACCTTTGAAAAATATTGGTTTGGGGTTAGCATCATGTACTGGTAAAGGTTCCGGTAATCTTCTGCCCTCCCAACCAATTGTTCCAAGACCCGTAAGGTAATATAATTTTGTGATTGTAATGTCCCCAATGTGTCTTCCAAAAGGATCTGTGCCTCGACATCTACCTTTTTATAAGTACTGCTAATAGAGTAACTGCTTAAACCAATAGCAGCTAATAAAAAGAAGGTGACAATGAATAGGCTATATAATTTCATCAACCGATTAATCAAAAAGCCTTGTTTAAAATGCTTGATGATGTATTCTCCAAATGCTTTAACGCTCATCAATCACTCCATCTACTTGTCTACGATTGTCCTTGGTGACAAAGTCCAAGCAAAAGACTAAAGCCCCGAAGGTTAAAAAGAGATAAAGACCTTTGTATTGCCAAGTCATCAGAGTAATTCCCAGCAAAACACCCAGCATGAATAAAAAGGATTTAAAACTTAAAAAGACGCTGATAAAGGCTAATTTCATGTTGTTCCAAAGGTTAATCTCATAACTCACCGCATAAAAACCCATGTAAACATAGGTCATGGTCAGCCAAACCATGGCTATTAAAATCAAGAAAGACACGGTAAACCAGAACAAAGATTGGAACTGCACTGCCCAATGCAAGTTAAAGGTCAAAAAAAGGAAAGTCAATGCAAAAAGACCAAATCTTAGATTAGCTTCTTTGAAACAGAACTTCCAAAGCTGAATAGCCTTTTTCAAAGAATAGTGTTTTTCTTCTTGAGGTGTTTCTAAAAATAGGGTCACAATCGTCTGCCAGGCAGGCCCAACGCCAAAAATAATGAGTCCTGTGAGGGACAAGAGGTGGAAAATGAAGGTCAATTGGATCATTTTCCAGATGACAAAGCAAGCTTTTTCAATACCGTTCATGAGATTATCCTTTTCTTCTTGCTATTCTTACTACTAATGATACGTTTTTAGAATTAGTGACGTTTCTCCAAGCCAACTTGGCAGAGAAACCTTTCCTCTGATTAATGGATAGGACTCTTCTAATATAGCACAATTTAGAGGCTTTGGGAAACCGCTTTACTAAGCCAGGTAAGATCGCTTTTATTGGCTAATCAACCGTCTTCTTCCCCATACCTTCTACTGATGTGATGAACAGTTCTCCCCACTAATCAGAAGAAAAGGACCGAGATTTTCCCAGCCCTTAACTTATGATCAGGAAAATGGATTCCTTACTTGTCTTTAGCTACAAAGTCGTCCAATTGTTTTTGAACTTCTTTTTGCACCTTGTCCCAACCAGCACCTTTAAGGTCTGCAAGTAATTTTGGAAGAGCCTTATCAGGGTCTACTGTACCAGTGTTAATACTTGCTTTATAGCGGTTCATGACATTTGAAATATTTGACAATTCTGTTTTGATAGCTTTGGTGTCAACAGTGAAACCAAGGATTGGAGATTCTTTAGCATCCTTGATTGATTGGTCACGCTTAGCAATCATGTCGTCAGTAATGGATTCTTGAGTGTAAAGGATTTTATTGTTACCAGTATTCCAAGCACCCATGTGCATTTTTGGTTGATAGCCATCAAGCAATTTGATTTTCTTGTCGCCAGTTTTTTCCCAAGCTTTGCCTTCGACACCATAAACAAGACCATTTAACAATTCTGGATCGCTGTTAAGAAGAGAAAGTACTTCAACCGCTTTTTCTTTGTTTTTAGATACGTTTGATACTACAAAGTTTGCCATTTGTGCTTGTGATGTTGTTTTTAGCGGTTTAGTCAATGGACGAGACACGATGTCTTTGCCTGCAGCATTGGTCAAGATGGTATCGCCGTAGTCCATAGGACCTTGGGTTTCTTCACGCATGAACCATGTATTTCCTTCAAGAGGGTAACCTTCTGTATTAGTCGCTGCATCTGTTGGAATCAAGCCTTCTTTATACCATTTGTGCATCAAACGAAGGTTGTCTTTAAAGGACTCGTCTTCGTACTGATTAATGATAGTTGGTTTGTCCTCGTCAATTTTCACAGCAAAGGGTTGGTTTTTGGTTAATGGGTAGTCATAGTCACCTGACATGCTAAAGACTTGGCCAATAGCAAAGGCTGCTGTGTTAGGTTCTTTTTCATGGAATTGTTTCAAGACCGCTTCAGCATCTGCATAGGAATTAATGTTTGAAATGTCAAGGCCATATTTCTCCACTAATTCTTTATTGAAAGAAAGCATTTGCTGAGCATAGACGTTAGCATCCACTGGAAAGGCATAGAGTTTACCATCAATGGTATTTCCTTTAATGTAAGCTGGGTCTAAGTTTTTATAAGTTTTCTTAGCATATTTTGGCATCAATTTTGTCAAATCAGCAAAAGCACCTTTTTGAGCATTGACTACATAGTTGTTAGCGTAGGCGATATCGTAATTTTCACCAGAGGCAATGATGGTACTCATCTTATCGTCCCAGTCACCCCAACCAATATATTGAAGGTCAACCGTTGCACCTGTTTTTTCCTTGATACGTTTATTAGCGATTGTCATCAATTCATCGAAGTTATCAGGTTTATCACCCACTTGATACATCAATAATTTGACATCCCCATCCTTAGAAGCTGACTTGCTTCCGCAGGCTGCTAAACTAGATGCTGCCAAAACAGTTCCAGTTACACACAAGATTCTTTGCCACTTTTTCATAAGTGAAGCCTCCTAAAAATTTTTTCTTTTGTTACGATAAGTTATGCAAGGTTGACCTTTTTGGCCAAGTCCTAAGGGTTATTCTTTCACTCCGCCAATGGTTAGACCACCAACAAAGTATTTTTGGAAGAATGGGTAAGTCAAGGCAATCGGCAAGGTTGCAATAACCACGATAGCCATACGGACAGATTCTTTCGGCAGCGATGCTAAGCTATCCGCCATTTGAGCACTCATACCAGCATTTTGAGCCAAAGCCTGCAAATTACTTTGAATTTTCATCAGTAAGTACTGCATTGGGTAGAGGTTTTCACTTTGCACATAGAGCAATGCATTAAACCAATCATTCCAATAAGTTAAGGCTGAAAACAAACTGATGGTTGCAATCCCAGGAACAGCTAATGGTAAGACAATTTTCATAAAAATCATCCATTCACTAGCCCCATCCATACGAGCTGATTCAATAATGCTATCTGGAACTGTCTTTTTAAAGAATGTTCTCATAACCAGTATGCCAAATGGCCCCAAAGCCATCGGTAAAATCAAGGCCCAAATTGTGTCCTTCAACTGAAGGAGATTGCTGACCACCAAGTAATTGGCAACCATTCCGGGAGCAAAGAGCATGGTGATAAGCGCATAAACAGTGAAAAAGCGTCTGTATGGGAAATAAGGTCTTGAAATCGCATAAGCATAAGTTGATGTCATCGTTGTGTTAATAAAGGTCCCAACAACCGTGATAAAAACAGATATCCCAAATGACCTCATGATTCTATGGGACATGGCTCCCTGAAAAATATACTGGTAAGCCTTAGTTGACCAGACATCTGGAAAAAAACTATACCCATGATTAATCAAGTAACTTTCATCTGTAAAGGAAATAATAATCACGAAGATGAAAGGAATGATACATGAAATGGCAAAGAGTGCAATGAGGATATTAAAAACAGCATTGGTTTTTTTGTCAAAGGTTCTAACGTTGACCTTTTCGACTTTTTTCTTTTTCTCCATGGTTTCCTCCTAGAACAAGGCTGCATCAGGATCCATGCGACGGACAATCGCATTGGTGACTAACAAGATGGCAGTTCCAACCACTGATTGATAGAGGCTGGCTGCCGATGCCATCCCAATATCTCCCGTAGCGGTCAAGGCATTGTAGACATAGGTATCCAAAACACTGGTCACGTCATAAAGCGGGCCTGAATTCTTAGGAATAACGTAGAAAAGTCCGAAGTCAGATTTAAAGATATTACCAATATTAATGATCAATAGGATAGACATCATTGGCAATAATTGTGGAATGGTGATGTTCCTAATCTGTTGCCACTTGCTTGCACCGTCCACCATAGCAGCTTCGTAATAGGTATCAGAAATGCCTTTGACTGAAGCATAGTAGATAATGCTATTGTAGCCTAGCCCTTTCCAGACACTCATAAAGAGTAAAATCAAGGGCCACCAAGTAGGGTTAGAGTACCATTTAATTGGGCTTGCACCACTTCCAACTAAAAGTTGATTGATAAATCCCTTATCAGTATTTAAAAAGGCAGAAACAAAGTATTCAATAACCACCCATGATAAGAAATAAGGCAATAAGGACATGGTGTGATAGACCTTAACCGTTCTCTTATTTCGCAATTCACTCATGATAATGGCAAAAGCAATCGCAAAGAAAACATTAAAGAGTAAGAAAATCACATTGTAAGCGATGGTATTTCTGGTAATCAACCAAGCATCTTTGGAAGCAAAGAGGTATTTGAAGTTATCCAAACCAACCCAAGGGCTCTCCTTCAAACTTTCCATAAAGCCTCCTGCTGAGTAATGGAAATCTTTAAAAGCAACCACATTGGCCAAAACTGGAATATAAAAGAAAAAGATGAACCAGATGAAACCTGGTAATACCATTAATAATAAGGCGCGGTATTTAATCACATTTTTCCAAAAGGATGTCTTTTTGTTGGTCTGTCTTGTCATTTCCCAACCTCCCTTTGTGTTAATCAGGTTATGGTTTAAGTATAACAAGCGCTTTCATGATTTAAAAGCAACAAATTATAGGTATGATAACACAAATTATAGATATGATAGCACAAAATATAGAATCTCTTAGAAAGCCTTTTCATTGTTGCGTAAATCTGTCATACTAAGATGAGACATAATCGTCTATTCCACTATAATAAAGGAGAATACCTAATGAGCTTGTTATGTATTGATTTAGGAGGTACTTCCATTAAGTTTGCTCTTTACCAGGACGGACAGTTGAATTGGCAAAGGAATTTTCCGACTCCTACTAATCTTGAACGTTTCTATCAGCTACTCGATCAAGAAGTCGCTCGCTACTCGGCTCATGCCATTTCAGGTATTGCCATTAGTGCTCCTGGAGCGGTTAACAAGGAAAAAGGTATTATTGAAGGTACCAGCGCCATTCCCTACATTCATCATTTCACTATTCAAAAGGCTTTGGAAGAACGTCTACATTATCGTATTTCTATTGAAAACGATGCTAATTGTGCAGCCTTAGCGGAAGCGACCCTGGGAGCAGGAAAACATGCTAGCAGCCTAGCCATGCTCGTTCTTGGTACGGGAGTTGGTGGTAGCCTTGTTATCAACGGTAACATTCATCATGGTGCCCACTTATTTGGGGGCGAATTTGGTTTCATGATCATGAACGACCGCTACCAAACCTTCAGTCAGTTAGCCACTGTTGTGAATATGGCTAAGCGTTACAGTGTAGCTGTCAATGACGGTAAAGATTATGATGGTAAAGAAGTGCTCGCTCTAGCAGAGCAAGGAGACCACCTAGCAATCAAGGAAAGGCAACTCTTCTTGCAAACACTGGCCATTGGGATATTTAATCTCCAACATGCTTTTGATCCTCAAATGATTTTGATTGGAGGCGGTGTTTCTCAAGCCGACTTTCTCTTACCAGCTATCGAAGCAGAATTGGACAAGCTCTATCAAGCCGTTGGCATTTCTAATCTTAGGCCTCAATTAGCCATTTGTCACTTCAAAAATGAAGCTAATCTCCTCGGAGCTGCTATTGATTTTTACCAAGAATACAAGGAGAACTAATCCATGGATCGTTTAGACTTTATCGACACGCGCTTTGGCACCGCCAACCAATACGCCTTTTCACAAGGCAATTGCCTACCTCTGACTGGGGTCCCTTTTGGCATGAACTATTTAGCGGTCGAAAGTCACCAAGACCGTGGCGCTTGGTGGTTTCACCCTGACGACCACACCTTTACAGGCATTCGGTTAACCCATCAGCCTAGCCCATGGATGGGGGATTTTGCCACCATGACTCTACTCCCCGTTAGTGGCCCAGTCATCAAAGGGGATGTTTTTCATAACCAAACCTCTTACCGACCAAAAGAAGCCCGTTTTCAACCACATCTTATTGAAGTATTTAGCCAGAGACATCGCATTCTTAGTCGGGCAACAGCCTCCATGTATGGTTTTCACTGTGACTTTTCTTTTGAGAATGGCAGGGCAGGGCTGATTATCCACAACCCTGGTAACAGTTTTTGGCAAGTAACAGCAGATGGCAAGACCCTACTGGGTTGTGTTCAAAACGTGTCTGATTGCCATGACAAAGACCTTTGTATGTATGTTCATTTGCAATTTAGCCATCCTGTCACCCACAAATACATAGGTGAGCAATTGAAACACGTTTCTTTAGACGATAAAACAAAAACCTTCTTTACCTACCTCCAGTTTGATGAGACCCTCAAACACTTGGACGTCACTGCCGCCACATCCTTTATTAGTTTTAAGCAGGCTGCTCTTAATTGGCAAAGAGAATTTCCACAAGAGTTTGAAACTTCCTTGGCCAAAAATCGTGCCCAGTGGACTCATTTTCTAGACCGTATCGCCGTTGAAGACAGAGATTTTGATAAGGTCAAGTCCTTTTACCACCATTTTTACCGAGCGCTGCTATTTCCACAAAGGTGGTACGAGAAAGATGACAAGGGAGAACCTATTCATTACCATACTCTATCCAAGAAGGTCGTCAATGGTAAATGCTATACCAATAATGGCTTTTGGGATACTTACAAGTCTCTTTACCCCTTACTATCATTGATTGCCCCTGAAGTTTATGAAAATATTCTAGAAGGACTGCTAAGCAGCTATAAAGACACGGGCTTTCTCCCCAAATGGCTCTCTCCTGATGAACGCGGTATGATGCCTGGAACTCTGGTCGATGCTGTTATCGCAGATGCTGCTGTAAAAGGCATTGGATCTTCCTTAATGCCAGACTTCTTAGATGCTATGATCACCACTGCCAATACCCCAAGCGAGAACCCTAAATTTGGTCGTTTGGGAGCAGATGACTACCAAGAACGAGGTTATATCCCTAACCATTATCATGAAAGTGTTAACCAAACCCAAGATTATGCCTACAGCGATTTTTGCATTGGCCAAGTGGCGGGCACTTTAGGAAAGGCAGAGCTAAAAGCTAGTTACCATTTCCGCTCCCTTAACTACCGTCAGCTGGTTGACAAAACCAGTGGTTTTCTCAGAAGTAAAGATGCCAAAGGACATTTTCGTCCAAACGTTGATCCTCTTAACTGGGGAGAAGATTATACCGAAGGTTCCAGTTACCAAAACAGCTTTGCCTGTTACCATGATATTTTGGGGTATATTCGATTGATTGGAGGCAAAGATGTTTTCGCCAAACGCTTGGAGAACCTCTGTAATCAGGATCCGCGATTTCAAGTGCATGGCTATGGTTTTGAAATTCATGAAATGAGCGAATTAGCAGCCCTTGATTTTGGACAAATCGCTATTTCTAACCAACCTAGTTTTCACTTGCCATACCTTTATCATTACATCGGCCAACCATACTACGGACAACTTATCTTAAAGAATTTGCTCAACCATGCTTTTCCTAACGATGGCTATCCTGGAGACGAAGACAATGGTAGCATGAGTTCTTGGTATCTTCTCAATAGCCTTGGTTTTTACCCAGTCACTCCTGGAACAGGACAATACCTTATTGGCATTCCAAATTTTGACAAGGCCTGCCTTTATCTTCCAAATGGCAAACACATCACTATTAACTGCAAGGGAAATGTTCCTCAATATCAGTTTGTCAATCACGTCGATTATAATCAGCAAGCTTACCATAAACTCTACTTAGCTCATGAAGATCTTATCCAAGGCTGCCAGCTGGATTTTCAACTAGGTCTTGTTCCTCCTCATCACGATTATAACTCTTCTGACCTCCCTTATTCCCTAACAAGTTAAGGAAGTCACACAAGCAAATTCCCCACTCAGCAACTTGACTGAATGGGGAATTTTTCTCTATGTTCAAAAATGGATAACAGCTCACCTGAATGAAAAAGCCCTTGTGTTAACTTCCACTTCTTGAACCAGCCTTTCTCTCTTTGCTTTCCTTAGCCTCTTTTCTAACAACTAAAAAGCCATCAAGGAAGAAATACTCCTCGATGGTTGTCACAGGTTTAACACTAACCATAACAGTCCATTTTATTTAGGGGGCTTGGTCATTTCTATTGTCTGTGTAAGGCGATAGTCCTGGCTCTGTGTTCGCAACATGATATGCGGGTAAACGTCCAAAATAGTTCTGACACGCGCCAAACCTTCATTGCTTTCATCTGCTCTAGTAGCTCCCGAATCAGCAGAGTTGAGATCAACTTGCTCTTGCTTGGTACTATTTTGAATAATCACAGTCAGTTGATCACCTTGATCGAGGAATAAAACAGACAAGTAAGGGCTTGAAGCTTCTAAAGCTGCATTTATGGCATTATCCAATAATAGAGAGAGCAACTGACTAAAGTCTAAGGACTCAATGATTGGATCCTCAAATGGCTGTGATACCTCTACTGAAATGCCAATATTTTTTTCTTGCGCTTCAATTAGCTTAGCAGCAACAATACTTTTAAGGGCTGCATGTTGAAGATTAGCCAAGGACTCTAAATCAAAACTGTCACCAGTCAACCTTTCTTTTGAGCGCCGCAAGACAGTCTCGTAAACACGACGAATACTAGACATATCTTCTTGGTCAATACCCTCTTTGAGACTTGTCAAGAGACTGGTATCCTCATGCCTAAAACCATAATTTTCTTGATAAAGGCTCTCCACACGATGGCTACAATGAGTGAGGTCCTGAAAGGTCTGTTCATTTTGCCAGATCATTTTTTGAACCAGCCCTTGTTTGACATGACGATCTAAAATAGCTAGCAGGCTAAGTAAGAACATGAGGTAAAAGAGGACAAGTATTTGCCTCGAGTTTTTACTGGATAAATTTAGAGCAGGAATATCCAATAAAATGTAATAAACAAACATAGAGACGTTGGTTACTTGTAACAACTTATTGTACCTGACTGAGGTTAAATGATGATGCCAACTGGTAAAATCATAATTAAAGAACCTGACAAAGAGATAGGTTAGTAAGAGGCTCGCATAAATCATGCCATAAACCAGTAAGTAGTTAGAAGCAACACTTTCTGCCGAGATATTAAATAAAGGAGTGATAAATAAAGTCGTAAATCGTAAAATAAGACTCCCTAAGACTATCGGAAAGAAGGCATAAAAAATCATGACTGATTTTCTTCGCACATCGCCATAGCATAAAGCTACTATCATAAAGAAAAGAATTCGCATCAAAGATATAATATCAAAACTGAAGTGGCTTGGAGCGAAGGTCCAAAAAATAACCTCAAAAGTTATGATACAAAGCGATAAATAAAAGATTCTTTTGAAGCGAAATGGGATAGCACTAATAAAGCTAAATAATTTTAGGGTTAGCATAATCTCAATCACATCTAAAAAGACAAGGCTTAAAAACTGAAAAAATTCATTAATCATTTCTCTTCCTCCTTTCTTTTGGCTTGGCTAATTGTTACTAATAGAGGTTTTAATGATAGACATGATGTCAAACAAAGGAGGTCATTTTTGAAAGAGATCAAGTGACTGACCATCTGTGCTAGGGTCCCCACAGCTAGTCTGAGCAGCTGCTCAAATGCTATACAAAGGTAATGAAAATGCCTTTGCACAGCCTTTTTTGATCCTGAAAACGGTAGAAGTCTCTCCATCCGCGCTTTTTTGTGATAATCATTTTCTAAAACATAGGTGGTTATCATGGTTAATGAAGGCAACTCCTTTACTAATGACTAATAATACTTACCAGAAGCCCAGCAGTCAGCTATCATTCCTTTTTCATGATAACTTTTTTATTTTAATCATAATCTCTATTTTATCATAAGTTCTTTCATTTCAACAACTAAATCGAAAAAGCTTTTTATGAGTTGCTCTTTAAATATTATTGCTAAGGACCACTTCATTTTTTTGTCAGCAAGCAAAAAAGAGTAAAGCCGTTGGCTCTCATTGACTAAGAGCTTCGGCATTTACTCTACGAAACAATTTGTTTTGCAATGATAAAGAAATCTCATTTAATCATGCGGTAATATGAACCTCTCGATTTCAGCACAGACTTCTCTTCTAGCCTTTATGGTGAAATAGCAGTGCTTCCAAGTCCTTAGTTCTTTTTGAATTAAGGTAACTGGTTATGACTAGCCACTTCCTTGAACCAATAAGCTGAAGCTTTAGGTCGTCGCACTTGGGTATGGATATTATTTTCCACAAGGCCATAGCGGTTTTTGTAGGCATTGAGCCAAGACCAGCCATCAATTGGTGTCCATACATGGTAACCAAAACAATTAGAACCTGCTTCTATCCCTTTGTGGAGGTGGGTCAGATGTTCTTTCAAAAATTGGATACGATAGTCATCTTGAATCTGTCCAGTTTCATCACGGTAACGGTCTTCTCCTGAAATCCCTACGCCATTTTCAGATAAGAACCAAGGGATATTGTCGTAATGGTCTCGCATCTTGATGGCAATATCATAGACAGCCTCAGGATAGATTTCCCACCCCTTATCCACGTTCATGCGACGGCCAGGCATCAGGTAGGGATCATAATACCATTCAGGACTCCAGGATTGGCTAATCACTGGAATGACATCCGGAGTCTTCACGCGCTTAGGATGGTAAAAATTCAATCCCAAATAATCCACTCTATTCTCAGCAATAAGAGCCAATTCTTCTGGCGTTGATTGCCACAGAACCCCATCTTTTTTCAATACCGCAACCAATTCTTCTGGGAATTTCCCATGAACAGCAGCTTCCATAAACAAGTCATTGTTCCAAAGTTCTGCAAAATGCGCAGCAGCCATGTCCGCTTCTGAGTGACTAGCTGGGTAGGCTGGCGTCAAATTGAGAATAGTTCCAATACGCCCATCACTAAGTTCTGCTGGACCTCGCCTGTAAGCTTGAATAACCTTGGCTGTGGCTAGGGCTAGATTATAGGCGACCTGGACTGCTTTTTTTCCATCCACGATAGCAGGGTAATGAAATTGCATTAAATAAGAGCCTTCCACAACGACCATAGGTTCATTGTGGACAAACCAATCCTTAACCCGATCACCGAATTCTTGAAAACAAACCTTAGTAAAGGCGACAAATAAGTCCACAACATGCTTGGACTCCCAACCACCATATTGTTGATAGAGGGCAATTGGCAAGTCAAAATGATGCAAATTAATAACAGGACGGATACCATTGGCCAAGCAAGCATCAATCACTCGATTATAATAAGCAAGACCATCAGGATTAATCGTCGCTTGCTCAAAATCATCAATCAAACGTGTCCATTGGATAGAGGTACGGTAGGAATTGTGACCTAGTGAAGCTAACAAGGCCAAATCAGATTCAATCTGATGATAGACATCCGAAGCCGTATCAGGTCCCACGTAATCGTAAAACAAGGTAGGCTCTTGCTCATACCAATAATCAAAGAGATTGCGGTGCTGCTTAGCAAAACGCCCCTCACTTTGAGGGCCTGAGGTGGCTCCTCCCCACCAAAACTCTTTTGGAAATGCTAACATATCATTCCTTTCTAGCTCGTATGCTAAGCATAGTCTTCCGGTCTTGCTTGGGTAACTTGACCTTGATTAGCTGTTAGTTTATCTCGCTGTTGGTAGTAGATGCGATAGTAACGACTTGGAATATCACTCCCAATACGGTATTTATCTTCTTGTAAGTCAGCATAGAGTGTTTCCAACTGAGGCTCCTGATTTAACATAGCTTGCCAAAACACCTGATCTTTTGCCACCCGTTCAAACCAAGGAGCAATAGCTTGTTGAAACGCTGGCTTATCTAGCTTTCTTAAGGTATTGACAAGTTCTACCAATTCATCTACCCAAGCTGATAACGTTAATACATCCTTAGCCAGTAGAGCTTCTTCCACTTCAAAAGGAAGATCCCTGTGCAGATGACGGTTGCCATTATGCCAAGCAAATGCCTGTAAAGCTAGAGCTAATTCAGTATCTCCTGTATAGTCTGTTAAGGTTTCTAGCCAAGAATGACTAGGCTGATAACGGTTAGCATCCCACAGATAATGGCTCATATCTGTCAAGGTAAGCTTAGATAATTCCCAACTAATCATAGGGTTAGAAACAATCCCCTGGACCTGATAGTCTGATTGGCATAAAAATGGTGAGCGATTGGCAAAAGGAGTTAAAAAGAGACGTTCTGGATCTTTTTGATAATCATTAACAGGAATATTGTCCCAAATAATGATAGGCCGTTGATATACTGCTGCCATGGTTTCAATATCTGCTTGCGATATTTGACTAGCTAGCGTACTTGGGCCTGTCCAGAAAAAGGCGATTTCTTTAGGAATCCTTTCTGACAGCTCTTGCAAATAGATAGAATCATGGTGATTATCGTATTCTGTCGGACAGATCACCAATCCCGGGGCCGCATGTTGTTGGTTTAAAAAGTGATGAACCTCAGTTGCCAAGTGGGCCTGAGCATAGGCAGTCTTTTTGAATCGTCTCTCAACGGCATCTACAATTTGGTAGTCAATATCATCCAGCAAAAGCCCAAAATGACAAACACCTAACTCTAGAAGTTGTTGCAATTTTTGATAGAGCAACTGATAGTCAGCTTCCTTGGTATAATCAAAATCAAGTCCCGGACTAATCATATACCAGAAATCAATTCCTTGTTCCTTGGTTACTGCAAGTAGCTCTTTGAAATAAGTCACCCAATCCTCAGGATAAAGATCGCGCCATTGTTTTCGCTGGTAATCATCATCTTTCGGAGCATACATGTAAGTATTCATCCTTTTATGTCCAATGAAACGTAGGCAATCTAACCGCTCTTCTCGTGTCCACGGTGTTCCGTAAAAGCCTTCAATTATCCCCCGCATAGCAAAAGAAGGACTATGCTTGACAGACACAATCGGTAAATAAAGTTTATCCCCTTTGAAAGTCATCACTTTAAGCAAAGCTTCTTGGGCGTAACGAAAACCTCTAAGGTTTTGGCTTTCAATAATGATTTCCTTATCTTCTGAAACCTTCAGGGTAAAGGCATCCTTAGCCAGCTGACGGTTAAAGAAATGTTTAACGGTCAACTCTGCTTGGCCTTCTTCAATCCACTGAAAATACTTTGACGTTGCCAAGTCTGGTAACATGGCCGTTTGATTTTCAAAACGGAAAAAACGACCGACAAATCGGCATGTCAACGGCATGTCAAAGACAAGATAGTCTCCTCTTGTAATGACTTCTTGATAATCCCTTAAGGCGTGATAAATGGTCATTTCTGGTCTCCTTTACCTGAGCTAAACGGCTCATGCTATTAACGTCTTTTTTAGTGACTACTTTCTCTAATAAATAACTGGACAGGTAACTGGCAAGAAGTTACAGCTTTCTGAGGGCTTTCAATTTTTTGCAGTAGTAATCTTGCTGCTTCTTGCCCCATTTGGTAAAAATCTTGAGCTGCTGTGCTTAATTTGGGATGCAACAAACGGGAGGCTTGACTATTATCAAAGCCTACAATAGCAACTTGGTCAGGAATAGATAAGCCCGCCTGTATGCTTTTTTGAATCAGTTGAATAGCCAGCCAATCATTTTCCACTACCAGGCCTGTCTTAGGGGCTGTCGTCTCCGATAAAACGGTCACCAAGCGGTTCAGATAAGCATCAGAGGTTTCAGCTTTTTCCTTGGGAAAATACGAGGATGGTAAAGAAGTTTCTGCCATTGCCGCTAAATAACCCAAATAACGATCTCTGACCGATGACACTTCCCCAAAGGATTCGGTTGCTACAAACCAAATCTGGTCGCAGCCTTGATCAATCAAATGCTGAGTCAATTGATAGGCACCGCCTTTATTATCCGCCACAACAGCCGGAAACTGAAAAAGGTCCAGAGATTTATCCAACAAGACTAGCGGAATGTGATGATGGTCGCAGTAAAAGAGGAAATCAATACTGTGATTGACATCTTCTGGGTAATAAATAATACCAGCATAGTCTGACAGGGTGTCTAACCTTACCGTACTGGCCAATTGAACCATGAGACGGTAACCTGTTTCAGCAATGGAGGTCATAATTCCCTTAGCATAATCTCCCAATTCATAATCAGAAGCAAAAGGAAGAATCAACAATAAATCCTCATTCGCTTCAGGGGACTTCACTTGCTTTTCAGCTACGAAGCTTCCTTTGCCACGACTTCTGGTGATCAGGCCTTCTTGCTCCAGTTCTACAAGCGCTCGCTTAGAAGTGATACGACTAACCGAGAACTGTTCTGACAATTCTTTTTCAGTAGGTAGGCGGTCACCAATTTGCAAACGACCTGATGCTATCTGCTCTTTAATGAAATGATATATCTTTTTGTATAATAATTCTGTCATTCTTTACTCCTGCTATCAGTATAGCATGTCAAAAAAGAATTGTAAACCTTTTCAAAAACTTATAGACAAAGTTTAACTTATCATTTATAATGAAACCGAAGATAAATGATATATCATTTGGAGGATATGACATGACAAGACCAATTCCAACTAGTGTAAAGCAATTTATGGCCAAGGTGGAGGCCCTTTGCGGAGACCAACACCCTGATTGGGCTCTTAATTTCAAAACAAGCTTTGCCAATACCCTAGAAACAACCCTAAAGACCTATGAAGACGGCACTAGCTTTCTCTTGACAGGAGATATTCCTGCCATGTGGTTACGTGATTCTACTGCGCAAATGAAACCTTACCTCTTCCTCGCCGAGGAAGATGAGGAAATTAGAAAGATTATTGCCGGTCTGATCAAACGCCAATTCCGCTACATTTGTATCGATCCCTATGCCAATGCCTTCAATGAAGAAGCTAACGGAAAAGGACACCAAACAGATCACACCCAAATGAACCCTTGGATTTGGGAACGCAAATATGAGATTGATTCCCTCTGCTACCCTATTCAACTGGCTTACTTGCTCTATCGTGAAACAGGAAGCACCGATCAGTTTAATGACGATTTTCATCGTGGGGTAGAACTCATTCTTGACCTATGGACAGTTGAGCAAGATCACTCCCAGTCTCCTTACTTGTTTGAACGCGATACTTGGCGCAAAGAAGATACCCTAACACATGCTGGAAAAGGAAGTCCTGTCGCACCAACAGGGATGACCTGGTCAGGCTTTAGACCAAGTGATGATGCTTGTCAATATGGTTACCTCATTCCTTCAAATATGTTTGCAGTGGTTGTGCTTTCCTATCTAGAAAATTTATATAACAACCTTTTTCACAATGAACCAGTAGCTACTCGTGCCAAGCAGCTGAAAGAAGCTATTCAAGCAGGTATTGCAGACCATGCCCTTGTTCAAAACAGCAAGGGAGAAACCATTTACGCTTATGAAGTGGATGGTCTGGGACAGTTTTCCATCATGGATGATGCTAATATTCCAAGCCTCCTCGCTGCACCTTACCTTGGTTTTTGCGCTAAAGATGATCCTATCTATCTGGCAACGCGCCGCACCATTCTCAGCCAAGAAAACCCTTATTATTATCAGGGAAATGCAGCAGCAGGCATCGGTTCTTCCCATACACCAGACAATTATATCTGGCATATCGCCCTTGCCTTACAAGGATTGACCGCTCTTGACCAAGACAGTAAAAAAGAGATGCTTGATTTGCTTGTGGCAACAGATGCTGGTACCCATTTAATGCACGAGGGTTTCGATGTCAATGTTCCTTATCAATACACCCGTGAGTGGTTCTCTTGGGCTAACATGATGTTCTGTGAACTACTTCTTGACTATCTTGGCTTTAGCATTGCTCCTTAGAAAGTGAGGCCACTATGGCAACCAAAAAAGTACATATTATTTCACACAGTCACTGGGATCGCGAGTGGTACATGGCTTACGAGCAACACCACATGCGTCTGATTAACTTAATAGATGACCTGTTAGAGCTTTTTCAAACAGATCCTAATTTTCATAGTTTTCATTTGGATGGCCAAACCATTATCCTAGATGATTATTTGCAAGTACGCCCCGAACGAGAACCTGAGATTAGACAAGCCATTGCTTCGGGAAAACTCCGTATCGGACCTTTCTATATCTTACAGGACGATTTTTTGACCAGCAGCGAGTCCAATGTGCGCAATATGCTCATTGGCAAGGAGGATTGTGACAAATGGGGAGCTAGTGTGCCACTTGGTTATTTTCCAGATACCTTTGGAAATATGGGACAAACACCACAGCTGATGTTAAAAGCCGGCCTACAAGCTGCTGCCTTTGGTCGAGGCATTCGTCCAACTGGATTTAACAATCAAGTAGATACCAGTGAAAAATACAGCTCACAATTCTCTGAAATCAGTTGGCAAGGCCCAGATGACAGTCGTATTCTTGGACTCCTCTTCGCCAACTGGTACAGCAATGGCAATGAGATCCCAACAACAGAGACTGAAGCACGGATTTTCTGGAATCAAAAGTTAGCCGATGCTGAACGCTTTGCCTCAACCAAGCATCTTCTGATGATGAATGGCGTGGACCATCAACCCGTACAACTTGATGTCACCAAGGCAATCGCTTTAGCCAACCAACTCTATCCTGACTACGAATTTGTGCATTCCTGCTTTGAAGATTACTTGGCTGATCTCGCAAATGATTTACCAGAGAACCTTTCAACCGTCCAAGGAGAGATTACCAGTCAAGAGACAGATGGCTGGTATACCCTAGCTAACACGGCTTCTGCTCGCATTTACCTCAAACAGACTAATACCAGAGTCTCTCGCCAACTCGAAAACATCACCGAACCCTTAGCAGCAATGGCTTATGATGTGACAGGTACCTACCCTCACGACCAACTGCGTTACGCTTGGAAAATCCTCATGCAAAATCACCCTCATGATTCTATCTGTGGTTGTAGTGTTGATAGTGTTCATCGGGAAATGATGCCCCGTTTTGAAAAAGCCTATGAAGTCGGACACTATTTAGCAAAAGAAGCTGCCCAGCAAATTGCTGGCGCAGTTAACACGAGTGACTTTCCAACAGATAGCCAGCCCTTCCTCTTATTTAATACAAGTGGCCATTCCAAAACAAGTGTTGCTGAGCTCACCCTAACCTGGAAAAAATATTATTTTGGCCAACGCTTTCCTAAAGAGGTTTACCAAGAAGCTCAAGAGTATTTGGCAGGACTCTCCCAATCTTTCCAAGTCATTGATGTATCAGGAAACACTATCTCAGAAGCAGACATTTTGGACACAAGCATCGCCTTTGACTACGATTTGCCCAAGAGAACCTTCCGAGAACCTTATTTCGCCATAAAAGTGAGATTACGGCTACCAATAACTCTCCCTGCCATGTCTTGGAAAGCCTTAGCATTACAACTAGGAAACGAGACAGCTCCTTCAGCAACGGTCCCACTCTACGACGATAGTAATCAGTGCCTTGAAAATGAGTTTCTAAAAGTTATGATACAAACCGATGGTCGTCTAACCATCACCGATAAACAGTCAGAGGTGAGCTATCAAGATCTCCTACAGTTTGAAGATTGTGGCGATATTGGAAATGAATACATTTCCCGCCAACCAAATCATGACCAACCTTTCTATGCAGACCAAGGGACCACCAAGCTTAACATGATTAGCAACACCGCTCAAGTTGCTGAACTTGAAATCCAGCAAACCTTTGCCATTCCTGTCTCCGCAGATAAGCTCTTACAGGCTGAAATGGAGGCTGTCATTGACATCACGGAACGCCAATCAGGACGTTCACAAGAAAAAGCTGAACTGACCTTAACAACCCTTATCCGCATGGAGAAAAACAATCCTCGCCTCCAATTCACCACAAGTTTTGATAACCAAATGACTAATCATCGCTTGCGCGTCCTATTCCCAACGCACCTTAAGACAGACCATCACCTAGCTGATAGTATTTTTGAAACTGTCAAACGTCCAAATCATCCAAATGCTGCCTTTTGGAAGAATCCAAGTAACCCACAGCACCAAGAATGCTTTGTGAGTCTCTTTGATGGTGAAAAGGGGGTCACTATTGGTAACTACGGCCTCAACGAATATGAGATTTTACCAGATACCAACACCATTGCCATCACTCTCTTACGTTCTGTTGGTGAAATGGGGGACTGGGGTTACTTCCCAACACCTGAAGCCCAGTGTCTTGGCCAGCATAGCCTATCTTATAGTTTTGAAAGCATTAATAGGCAAACACAATTTGCCAGCTATTGGCGGGCACAAGAAGGCCAAGTTCCTATCCTAGTCGAACAAACCAGCCATCATAAGGGAAGCTTAAGAGCAGAGCATAGCTATGTCACTGGGGCAGACAATCAAGTCGCTCTAACGGCTTTCAAACGTCGCCCATTAGACAATGCCCTTATCACGCGCAGTTATAATCTCTCAAACGATAAAACTTGTGACTTTAGCCTAAACCTGCCAAACCACAAAGCCAAGGTCACTAATTTGTTAGAAATAGATAGTAAGCAAACAGCGCCCAACCAACTTGGCAAAGCGGAAATCCTGACCCTAGTCTGGCAAAAAGAATAAACTCTCTTTTACTCCTGACAATGCAATATACTCAAAAAAGGAATAGGTTCTAAATCCTATTCCTTTTCATCTATTATTTTCTAATTCCATACCGTTCAAGACTACTAACTCTTTTCCAAATCAGTCCCATCGGTATTACTCCGGGACTCGGTTTCACCTTGACTTAGTTGCTGGCAAAAGCCAATCCAGTCATTCTGATACGTTTTCTGATTAACAATAGCTTCTTTTAAATCTAGTACACTGCTAATCCCTCGTTCTTGACAGGCTAACACACAAACGCCATAATGCGGCCAGTCATCAGCATCGTCATAAATCACTGGAATACTTTCCCAGCCTAACTCTAGAGCACAAAAAGCTCTAGTATGACCATCTAAGATCACATCTTGCCCATCCATTTTCCTAATGATAATGGGCTGCATCACCGCTTCATCCTTAGGTAACCAATCCCTGACAGCTCTTAATTTATCTTCTGATAGGTAGTATTGAGTCGGCTGCAAACTAGCAATTATTTTTGTCATCCACTAATACCTCTTGAATGGATTTTGGCTTCGTAATAGCCAGGTTATGGTCACCCAGCATTTTTTCCATCCAAATCATATCAAACCATTGGTCAAATTTATAACCCACCTGGTGGAATTTTCCTACGAGCTGATAACCCATTTTTTCATGAAAGAGCTGACTGTGATTCGCTAAATAAGGAGATTCACATGCTGTGCTAGCAATACAGGCATTGCAATTCAAAATACCCATCTTAGTCAAGTACCTTTCTAACGCTTGATACAATTTGGTGCCAAGCCCTTTTCCCTTATTCTCCATAGCAAGGTAGATGGTCACTTCAGCTGACCAGGCATAGGCCGCTCGTGCATGAAAAGCACTAGCATAAGCATAGCCCAAGATAGAGCCTGCTTCTTCTGCTACCAAGTATGGGTAAAAAGCCATTATCTGTATCATACGCTTTTTGAAAGCTTCTAAGTCCGGTACTTCATAATCAAAAGTGACCGCAGTATCGGTCACATAGGGGGCATAAATAGCTAAGAGTGCTTCCGCATCCTCTAAGGTCGCCAAACGAACGCTTACGCTCATCACATCTCCTCCTCTTTTATTTATCCTAGTCTCCAATGCTTAGTTATCTCATTCTAACATGTTTTTTATCAGCCCGAAATGGTTTCTCCTCAAAAAGTACCTATTCTCCTGCTAAATCCGCTATACCCTAATTGATTAAGACAAGCAATCCATAGCATCATATCACCAAAGACAGTTTATCCTTTTCTGACCCTGCTTAAATTATCAGACCAAAGAGAAAATAAAGGAGACAACACCCTGCTAAACCCCTTCAAACTAATTGACCAACAATTTACTCACTTGGAAACCTTTCGAAAATACCTCAATTTTCAAGGCTCTTTAATCGCAGTCCTAGGTTTTATATTGCATCCCTATACAAGTTGTGGTAACTTATCTAACCGGGACTATCTCGTGTATCCTATC
The DNA here is from genome assembly GCF_056500955.1 of Streptococcus sp. F2. NCBI lineage: Bacteria > Bacillati > Bacillota > Bacilli > Lactobacillales > Streptococcaceae > Streptococcus > Streptococcus sp. F2. The sequence continues at coordinate 11,360 of NZ_JBWKAI010000013.1, read as the reverse complement.
ATTCCTTATAATGATTGTTGAAACCTACTATCAATGGTATTGGTATCAATTTAGAAAAAAACATCAGAACAAGCAAAAAGATAACTAGCCTTGTTGTCCTCTCATGACAGCTCGCTTTCTCAGCAGTTACTTTATTCATAAAAACACGAGAACACTGATGACAATGTTCTCGTTTACGTTGAATGTTCTAACTATTGTGTCTCCCATAGAGAGGTCAGATAACATTACTCCCTTTTACCACTTTTCAGATTTTTGTTCAGCCCTCCAAGGTCAGCAGGGACAAAGTTAATATAGTTGAAAAACTGCTTAAAATCAAGGAATGTCAGCATTCCTTTTTCTGTAGTTTCACGACAGCCACAAGGCTGTTATTTTTATCCGAACTTATTCCCATGTCCTCTTCGATAAATGAAATCTTGAAACAAAGGGGTTTCCCACTTCTATCATATCCTTAGGACTTGTCTGCTTTAATCAAACTTATAGGTATAATTCTGCCATGAGTTCAAGACTTCTGATACGTTGTTTCAGTCCCGGAACTAAAGGAATAACCAAGACTTCACTCGCTTGAGTAGCTTCAATCAAGTCATCCAGTTGTTTTTTAACAGTTTCCTTATCACCGATAATAGCTCTTGTTCTGTTGTCTTTTATTAGCTCTTTTTGGTCTTGAGTGAGTGGATAAGCAGACGCATCGTCAGTATCGGGATACTGTGTGAATTCATTAAAGCTATCATTTCCTAACATCCAGATATCTAAGGTCTTCGCCATGGCTTCTGCCTCTTCAGCAGTGTCAGCAATGACAATAAAGCTAGCTAATGTAAGATGAGGTTGTGAGCCTTGTGATGATGGCTTAAAGTTCTGGTGATAAATAGCTGAAACTTTTTTAGCTTCTTCCATAGTATTCAGTGGCATATAAGGGAAAATACCAAATACATATCCCAACCCTAATTCTGCCGCTAGTTGTGCAGTTTCTTCACTATGACTGAGGGTCCAGAGTTCTGGTTCCGTATCAATTTTGGGATTAACAGCTATCGGAAGAGGATTTTCTTTATCATGATGCAAGTAAGCATCTAAATCTCTAATAACTTGAGGATAGTCATCCTTCGTATGAATACTCTTCATGGCAGACTGCACCAAAGGATTACCTAAAAAATTGCCTACCCCGAGATCAATACGATTAGGATATCTTGCTTCTAGGGTCTTTATGATTTCTGCAACCTTGTAAGCACTATAGTGAAGGGCCATGATGCCTCCTGATCCTAATCGGATGCGAGACGTTTTCATCCCCAATTCCATCATCATTAATTCAGGACTACTAATAGCAAAAGCCGCAATATTATGATGTTCAGCCACCCAGAAACGATGATAGCCTAATGCCTCAGCTTTTTGCGCTAATTCAATGGTTTCATCTAATGCTTCTTGGGTGGTTCTATTCTTATCAATTAATCCATAATCTAAAACATTCAGTTTCATGTTAATTCCCTCTCTTATTATCCTCTTCCAAGCCGCTGAATCAATGACGTGATTGTCCTGACATCCTCAATCTCATTGATGGTCAATTATTTTTTAAGGATGTCGGAATCTAAAATCACTTCCTATATTACCATTATTAGCAAAACTATAGAAGACTTTTAGTTATTTTTTATTGGATTTCTCGAAAGGCTTCCATATAATCTTCTTTTAGTTTATATTTTAAAATTTTACTCGCTACCGTTTCTGGAAATTCCTTAACAAAAACAATTGACTTGGGAGTTTCAAATCCTGCTAACCGTTGACGTCCATAGGAAATCAGCTCTGACTCCGTTAGCTGACTATCATCTTTTTTGATCACAAAGCCAACAACAACTTCTCCCCACTTATCATTAGGAAATCCTAGGACAGCTGCATTTCTAACATCATCATGGCTTCGTAAAATGGCCTCAACACGACTTGAGGATACCGATTCGCCACCTGTCTTAATGATATCCTTATCCCGATCAACCATTTTTGCTAAATGATGATCATCAAATTGAATGAGGTCTCCAGAATGGAACCATCCGAATGCCAATGCTTCTTCGGTAGCTTTTTCATTTTTATAATAACCCGAAAACATTTGTGGAGATCTATAAACAACTTCCCCAGTTTTACCCGGTCCCTCAATCAAGTCCCCCTCATCCGTCATCAAAGCTGCTGCTAAACTAGGATCAGGCTTTCCTAGGTAATTGGTCAGAGGACAATTTTGGTAATAATGCTCTGCAAATTGATCGTGGAAAAAGCGAAAACCAGCAATTACCTCCGTCTGAGAAAAGGATCCCCAGATAAGCACCTGATCACTACAGATAGCTTTTAAGGTATCATGATAACGAGGTGCTAGTGCTGTGTAGCCATATATAATTGAAGTAAGACTCTTAAAATTATAGACAGTTTCATGTGATTGATAATGTTCAATCAAGTCTCTGAGGGATTCAGAAGAGCCCGCCCATAGTGCAGACACCTTCTCTCGACTAATCATGTCAGCAAGTCCCTCCATAGATTGCTTACGACCAATTAGCAGGGTACCTCCCATTAAAAATGCGGAGCCTGGTAAGGTTTGATCGGCTACGTGATAGATAACTGGAAGAAAACTAGCAACTTTATAGTCTGTTTCCAGATGAAGACCTCGGGATAATTTCATTCCATAATTGTAGGAAGCGAAGTAAGTGTTGTGATGTGAAATCATAGCCCCTTTGGGCATGCTTGTTGTTCCTGAGGTAAATAGAATTTCCCAAATATCATCTCCGTGAATACGAATTTCAGGTGCTGAAGGTGACGATTGCTCTAAAAAATCCTTAAAATCTTGACTGTCATTTGAAACTTCTCCACCAAGGGGGATGACGACATTAATCTCAATGCCTTTTTCGTTTAAAAGACCAGAAATAGTAGAAACATGCTCAGCATCTGCTAGAACAAATTTCGGTTCCGTTAACTCAATAATATGCGCAGTGACATCTAATGCCACCATGGTATTGACAGGCACAACAACAAGTCCAGCTTTGGCAATACCTAGTTTAGCAATCATGGCCTCAGAAGAATTATCACAATACAATAAAACCCGATTTCCTCTTTCCAAACCAGTTGCTAAAAGACTGTTTGCAAATTGATTGGCAGCATTTTCTGCTTCTTGATAGGTTAAACGAGCAAAGTCTTGATAGGCATACGCACCTTCATAAGCCACTATAGCCTCTTTATTAGGATAACTATAAGTCACTCGTTCCAAAAAATCACCAACACTCACCCTATCCCAACGATTATCACGACGACGATTATATAAACTCGTCACATCAATTGCCATTGAATCACTCCTTCTATTTTTGACGTTGCTGAGACTACATAAAACATTGAAATCAATTATTTCGAACCAGTTTGCTTAGGAGGAAATAAGCGATCAACAATGACCTGGACCGTTTCTATCCTCCTAATTGCAGCAGCAACCTGACCCGCTAAATAGCAACCATTGTCTGTTTCGCTGACAACGGCTTGATGGTAAGCATTTCCAATATAGGCATTTAACTCTTCTTTTGATGCCCCTGAAAATTCTTTTTCCGCATACTCAGCAACCAAGGTTGTCTTCAAACTACGAACGGGATGGCCGTATTTTAAACCTGTCACAATAGTTGCAGGCTCACTAGCATCCAGTAACTTCTCTTTATAGGAATTGGGAATTTGGCACTCTTGACTGGCTAAAAATATGGTACCCGCCTGAACCCCTTTGGCACCCAAAGCAATCATAGCCGAAATAGAACGATGATCATAAACACCACCTGCTCCAATGACTGGTACTGAAACAGCATCGACTACTTGGGGGATTAAGACCATGCTAGAAATCTCTCCAATATGGCCGCCAGATTCCTGTCCTTCTGCAATGATCGCATCAACTCCTAAAGCATCCATTTTTTTAGCATGATAAACAGACCCTACCACAGCTAATACTTTGATACTGGCTTCTTTAAGGGCTCGCAAATAGGGAGCTGGATTCCCAGCTCCAGTTGTCACAAATGGTACCTTCTCTTGCACAATGACTTCTACTAATTCAGCAATATTGTTTTGTTGTAACATCAAATTAACACCAAAAGTATGACTGGTTAATTGACGAACTTCGTCAATCAATGCTTTTAATGATGTAGGAGTTTCGCCAACAGATGTTAGGATACCAGCGCCACCAGCTTCGCTAACAGCTGCGACGAGTTTGGGTTGGGAAATGTAGGCCATTCCCCCTTGCAATAAAGGGTAACGACAGTTCAATAATTTTTCAATACTGGTCATGTACTTGCTCCTAAATTTTCAATAATCCCTGCAGCTCCCATACCGCCACCGACACACATACTGATTAAGCCATATCTCTCTCGACGGCGTTTGAGTTCGGAAAGAGCTTTGATGGTCAATACTGTTCCTGTCGCACCATTAGGGTGACCTAAGGCAATTGCTCCACCATTAACATTAACTTTATCACCAGCTAGATTTAAGGCTTTAATACAGGCTAATGCTTGAGCAGCAAAAGCTTCATTTAATTCAATCAAGTCTATATCTTTTTGTTTTAAACCTGTTTTTCCAAGAACCTTAGGGATAGCTGTGATAGGACCCAATCCCATGAGTGCTGGCTCACAGCCAGTCGTATGGCATCCCAAAAATTTTGCAAGTGGTTTAAGCTGATACCGTTTAACAGCTGCTGGAGAAGCAATAACTACAAAAGCAGCCCCATCACTAATTTGTGAAGAGGTTGCAGCCGTGACTGTTCCTTCTTTCTTAAAAATCTTAGGTAAGCGCTCAAGTTTCTCGATACTGGAATCCGTTCGAATCCCTTCATCCTTATCAATGACATGGTCTTCAAGGACAATATTACTTCCTATACGCTTTGGTCTCTGAACCACTACAGGAATAATCTCCTCTTCAAACTTACCAGAAACCTGAGCCAAGTGAGCCTTTTCATGGCTTGTAAGGGCAAAGCGATTTTGTTCTTCAGAACTAATAGAATACTTTTCGGCAACATTTTCAGCAGTAATCCCCATCCAAGGACTGTATGGATTAGGAGATGATTCTAACAAAAGGCTATTGGTCATTTCTGGACTAGTTGCTGGTGTCGTACTAGGAAATTCAAGACCACCAGCAATCAGGAGATCAGCCTGTTGAGACTGGATAAAGGCTGCAGCTGTTGCAATACTCTGTAAGCCAGAAGCACAAAAACGGTTAATGGTTTGACCCGGAACACAAACATCTAAACCAGCTAGCAAACTGATTTTTCTAGCAATGTTCATGCCTTGAAGGTTTTCAGGAACTGAACAACCTACAATCACATCCTCAATGGCGTGAGTGGGGAAACTTTCTCCTAAGGTAGTTAAGACCCCTCTAAGCACCTGAGCAGCAATTTCTTCAGGTTTACTATAATAGTAAGTTCCCTCTTCCTTTCCTTTACAAATTGGAGAACGTCCATAAGCAACAATATAGGCTTCGGTCATCGCATCCTCTTTCTAATCTAAATTCGTGAATGATACCCTAAGGCTTAGCAAACTGTGACAGTTTTTCAATAGTATCTGGATTTGACAAAAGCTGTAGAAAACATTCTTTTTCTAGGTTTAAGAGATGTTCAAAGTCAATTTTAGTTCCCATTGGCAAAGAACCTCCTCCTAAAACAAAGGCCAGTTTTTCTAGGACAGGAACCTCTGCAGCTGAAATGAAACCTCCTGCTCTATAATTGGCAATCATTCCTTTCATAATCGCAATAAATTCATTGCCAAGAGCACGATAGGATTGAGGTTCCACAGGAATGTAACCTGCCTTATCCAAAAACAGGACACGACTGATTGCCAATTCTACCAAATCTGCCTGTCGTTTCACAATAGTGGTATTAGCTTTTAATAAGCCTAAACGAACTGCTTCATAGGCGTTATTGGACACCTTTTGACCTGAAACTAACAAAAAGCGGTCTACCAAGTCTGTCTTCTTTTGAGCCCTGCTATAAGATGACCTCAGAACCGTTTCAGCCAAATAAGCCAAGCCACCACCACCAGGCAACAATCCAATACCATACTCAACAAGGCCGATTTTAAGATTAACATCAGCCAGAACTTCTGAAGAAAGCATTGCAATTTCCGCTCCGCCACCTAGAACTTTCCCATGTAGCGCAGAAATGATTGGTTTTCTGCTAAATCGCAGAGCTTTCAAAAGCTCGTGTGTCTTAGGATACTGATCTTGTAAGGAAGATAAAAGAGTTTTCTCCTCGATTTGTCTTGACATCAACTTAATGTCATAGCCAACTGAAAAGTGCTTTCCTAGACTATGAATCACAAGCCCCTTATTATCAGATTCTTCAAGCAATCTAATAGCTTCACTTAAATCATTTAACAACTGGGGATTGATTACGGATTTTGGAGTCGCCATGCTAAATAACAACACACCATCCACTGTTTGCCTAAGGGAACTCTGGTTAGGTCGATCCCAGATAATATTTGGTGCCACCTGCATTATCTCCAGAGACGAATCATAGGGATTTTGAGCATAAAAACATCCATTAATATGATCAAGCCAGTTCGGTAATGGTCCAAATCTTTTTTGCAAGTTTTCTTTAACTTGATTGAAGCCAAGTAAATCCCAAATTTCAAATGGTCCCAACTGCCAATTATACCCATAACGCATAGCTTTATCGATAGACTTATAATTCTCAGTCGCAAAAGGAACTTGAATAAGGGCATAATATAAGACATTTTCAATAACCTGCCTTAAAAATAAACTCAAGGGATCATTATTAAACATGATGTCATGAAAGACAGTTTTTGGCGATGCATTCTTATATCTTTTAAACCATTCTTTTGGAATAGGAGACATTGCTTGATAGTGATAGGTTTTGGGATTGATGACAAGTTTTTTCCCCTCAATGATTTGATAATAACCCTTACCATAACGAGTGCCAAAATAAGAACGATTGACCATTTCTTTAGGTAAAGACCGTTCTTGAAAGAAAGGCGCATCTCGTTTGCTTTGAGCATAGGTTTTTTGGGCCTCATCAGATAACAATAAGCCAGTATAATCGGTCAAAGCGTAAGGGCCCATCGCTGATCGTTTTAAAGCATGAACAGAGAGAAAATCAATAGCTTCAATCCCTATATCGGCTTCCTCACCCAGTCTCATCAAGTCGTAATTAGCATAAAAACCTATCCGATTAGCAATGAAACCTAGCACATCATTGGCAATAATCATTTCTTTTCCTAAGGTTTTTTCAACGAATTCTTCTATAAGAGGTTTATACTGCTCTTCAAATTCCGAATGATAACACACTTCTACTAAGGGCATCTGACGAACAGGAGCGAAAAAATGAAGCCCCAAAAAACGTCTCGTCATATCTGGATTCAAAGAACTAGCTATCTTTTCAAGGCTTAATGATGAGGTATTAGTAGCAATAAAGGTATGCTCTCCAAGCTGACAACTAAGTCTTTGCAATAAAGACTGCTTTACCTCTAAGTCCTCCACAACTGCTTCAACTATTAAATCAGCATCAATCCTCTGTTCCAAATAGGTATCCAAAGACTGGAAGTGAAAATGCTGAATATAAGAAGCTTCATATAAGCGTTTCTTGATATAAGAGAGGACAGCTTGCTCATCCTCTTGCAAATTCTGCGAAGAACTGACCTTGACCAAGGTAACCTCCAAATGGGAATTGAGCAAAAAAGCTGCTAGTTGTTTCCCCATCATTCCCGTTCCCAAAATGGTAATACGTTTTATCATGATTCCTTCTCTCTCAATTAATCTTTAATGTCACGGTATGTGGCCTTATTTTTTGATGTTAACATCTTTCATATCGTCTTCAGTCATTTATGATGGTCATCGATATGCCGTTTGGACAATTTCACAACCGCCTCGGTCCTTGCCGTATGGGGGAACATGTCTACACTTTGGATATAGTGAACATCGTAAACCTTTGTTAGCTGCACCAAGTCGCGGGCCAAAGTGGAGGTATTACAAGACACATACACCATCTGTTTAGGCTGGTAACGAAGAATGGTTTTTAATAATTTATCATCTAAACCAGTTCTTGGCGGATCGACTATGATAGCATCCGCGCGGTAACCTTGTTTATACCATTTGGGAATAATATCCTCTGCCTTCCCTGCCTCATAGTAAGTATTATCAAAGCCCATGGATTTGGCATTTTTCTGTGCATCCTCAATGGCTTCTGGGATGATATCCATCCCTCGCACAGACTTGACTTTCCCTGCAAAGGCAAAGCCAATTGAACCAACGCCACAATAGGCATCGATAATGTGATCTGTGACCCCTACATCCAAGGCCTTAACCACCTCGCCATACAAAACCTCTGTCTGCTCTGGGTTAAGTTGGTAAAAAGCCCTCGGCGACAAAGCAAATCCATAGTCCAAAACTTCTTCATGGATCGCCTCTTGTCCCCATAAGATTTCAGTTTCTTCCCCATAGATGTCACTCGATTTAGAACGATTAATATTCAAAGCCACCGTCTTAATTTGAGGAAAAGCCTTGATCACGTCTCCAATGAGTCCGGCCAAACTAATTTCCTTACTGCTCACAATAATAATCTGCACCTGATCACTAGCCTGTGCTTTCCGAACCATTACCGTCCGAATACCAGCAATATTGCGTTCATTGTAAACAGGCAATCTGTATTTATCCACTAACTGAGTGATGGTATTAATGATTTCCTGTGTCAATGCATCCTGAACCAAACAATAATCAATAGGAACCAAACGGTGACTACCTTGTGAAAATAGACCAGCTTTAACCGATCCCCCAAATGATCTTAACTGAAACTGCAATTTAGCTCGGTAGTGGTCTGGCCTCTTCATTCCCTTGGTATGCCTAATCTCAAATTGCTCATAACCAGCTGGTTTGAATTTTTTAAGGGCCTGTTTAATCACATCATCCTTGAAATCTAGCTGTTTGGGATAAGCCAAATGCATGATTTGGCAGCCACCACAAGTTTCATAAATAGGACAAGCTGGTTTGACACGATTCTTAGAAGCCTTGTTTACCGTTAACAGCTTGGCCTCTACAAAGTTACGCTTAACCGCAGTGACTTGGCAAAAAACATCTTCTCCCTTCAAAGCACCGGGAACGAATACCAAGGTTTTCTGATAAAAGCCAATCCCTTCGCCATTAATCCCCATTCGTTTAATTTTTAAAGGAATTTTCTGTTTAACCTTTATGACCATGTCTTCCCCTTACTCTGTAACTTTTTTAATCTCACTGCCAAAGTCACTCACGAGCTAACCTATTTTAGCAGTATTTTCATTTTCTATTTTACCATTTTTGATATAATGAACATATGAAAATCACTAAAATCGAAAAGAAAAAGCGTCTGTATCTCGTTGAATTTGATGACAATGACGCTCTGTATGTAACAGAAGATACCATCGTCCACTTTATGCTGAGTAAAGATAAAGTCCTTGACAATGATCAGCTTGAAGACATTAAACATTTTGCACAACTGTCCTACGGTAAAAACCTAGCTCTCTATTTTCTTTCCTTCCAACAACGCAGCCAAAAGCAAGTCAAGGACTATCTGCTTAAGCACGATATTGACGAAAGCATTATTCCGGACATCATTCACCATCTCCAACAAGACAAGTGGTTAGATGACGCCAAATTAGCGGAGACCTATATCCGTCAAAATCAGCTAAATGGTGATAAAGGTCCTCAAGTGTTAAAACAAAAATTATTACAAAAAGGCATTGCAAGTCATGACATTGATCCTATCTTATCTCAAACTGACTTCAACCAAGTTGCACAAGAAGTATCCCAAAAACTCTTCAGTAAGTACCAAGAAAAACTTCCTCCCAAAGCTTTAAAGGATAAACTGATGCAATCCTTGCTCACCAAAGGCTTTTCCTATGACCTGGCTAAACATAGCCTCAATCAGCTTAATTTTGACCAAGATAATCAAGAAATAGAAGATCTTCTTGACAAAGAATTAGACAAACAATATCGTAAACTCAGTCGCAAATATGATGGTTATACCTTAAAGCAAAAGCTCTACCAAACCCTATACCGAAAAGGTTACCCGAGTGATGATATTACCAGTAAATTAAGAGATTATCTCTAAGTATGACAAAATTAAGTGATTTATTCACACATTTATGATAGACTATAAGGGATAAGTTTAAATTGTAGAAAGTTGGTAAGGCATGAAATTACCTAAAGAAGGCGACTTTATTACAATTCAAAGTTATAAGCATGATGGTAGATTGCACCGAACCTGGCGCGATACTATGGTACTCAAAACAACTGAAAATGCCCTTATTGGAGTTAATGATCACACTCTTGTCACAGAAAGTGATGGTAGACGCTGGGTTACTCGTGAGCCTGCAATCGTTTATTTTCACAAAAAATACTGGTTCAACATTATAGCCATGATTCGAGATAATGGTGTTTCTTACTACTGTAACCTAGCTAGTCCCTATGTTATGGATGGTGAAGCCCTCAAATACATTGATTACGATTTAGATGTCAAAGTTTTTGCGGATGGTGAAAAGAGATTACTTGATGTTGACGAATACGAGGTTCATAAAAAAGAAATGCAGTATTCAGCTGATATGGACTTTATCCTAAAAGAAAATGTCAAAATATTAGTTGACTGGATTAATCATGAAAAAGGACCATTTTCCAAGGCCTATATCAGTATTTGGTACAAACGTTATCTTGAACTGAAGAATCGTTGATAGTTGTCTAGCACTCCACAGGAGTGCTTTATTACTAGAGAGGAGAATTTTTTATGGCATTTCAAAAAGCAAAGGAACGCTATGCCAGCTTTGGTGTAGCAACTAGCCTTCCTCCCGAATTGATTGATACGTTTTGGGAAATCATCGATCACTACCTAAAAGGTGTTTTTCCCCTTAATAATCTCCTTGTTTTCAAACTAATTAAAAACAAACAATCCCTTTCTTATGAGTATATTGATCGAAAACGTGGACTACGCATCGTTTTTGATTACAAAGCTCGGTTTGATCCTTTTTACCCAAGAACAATCTATGTAGTCGACAATTCAGGTATTGAAACGATCTTACTCCCTCATGAAATCAATTAAACGAATGCTTGACTTATAGTTACATGCATAATCATACTAAAAAGATATCCGCTGATCATATTTCAAAGGATATCTTTTTTGTATTCCAAATAATACTAACCTCCTATCAAAATAGTCAAACGAGTCAAACAAGAGATAGGAACTATACATTATCAAAAGTCCAAACTCTATTTTAACTGTAACCGCCCAATAACAAGGTACCTATCCATCCCCTCCCTCCTCCAGTATACTGTTATAAAAAACATTACTGGAGGATTTATGATGTCACAACCTATCGTCCCATTGACTGTTCCCCAATCTCGCC
>NZ_JBWKAI010000012.1:0-52633 GCF_056500955.1 Streptococcus sp. F2 | reverse complement strand
AGCCTCTGTTACCAACTTGTCTTGCATACGTCGGCCCATTGCCCAACCAACAATCTTTCTACTATAAACGTCTATAAAGACAGATAAATAAAGTATTCCTTCTTGTGTAGGGATATAGGTTAAGTCTCCTAGACATAATTTATTCTTACCAGTCGCTTGGAAACATTGATTAACAAGATTGGGACGAGTTAATGAAGAACGTCGACGGTTATAGTATTTATATTTATATCGACTTCCTTTAGCATAGAGACCTAACTGATGAAGGAGTCTACCAACACGTTTATGATTGACATGCATGCCACGTCTACGAAGTTCTTGGGTAATTCGTACACTTCCGTAACGCTCTTTATGTTCATAGAAAATGGCTTTAATCATTTCCTTCAAAGCTTCATTCTCAACATGCCTTGAAGATGGACGACGTTTTAAATAAGCATAGAAACCTGAATGGGAAACTTGAAGAGTTTGACAGGCGTGATGAATATTCAAGCTAACACTATTTTCCTTCAGAAACCGAAATTTTATTTCCGGTTTGGCTTCAAGAAGACCTGGAACTTTTTTAGAAGAGCTAATTCCTCCTGTAGCAGTTTGTTCTCTTTTTCAAGTTTTTTTATCTCAAATTGAGCATGACGAAGTGCGCTCCCGTGTCCTGTGAACGCACTTTCTCCATATTTTTCATATTCTTGAATCCATCGATAAAGACTATTGGGATGAATTTCTAAAGTTGAACTAACCATTTTTACAGACTGCTCTTCCTCAAGGTTGAGTTTTACAGCAGAGAGTTTGAAGGCTTTATCAAAGGTTTTTCTTGGCATAATGACTTTTCCTCGTTTCCACTTAATTTTGTGTCTACTTTATTATACCAAGTCCACCCCAAAAGTTAGATTTGTTGTCAAACTTTTGGGGTGCAGTTCATTATCTCTTCTATTTTATATTTAGTTGGCTTGAGCCCATTTTTTAGCCAGGGTTCTAGAGAACTGGGAAATAGACATATTAATTAGAAAATAAAGCCCGGCTACTATGCCATAGAGAAGAAAAACGTCCTTTGGTTCAAAATAGCGGCCCATTAAAATTTGACTATTGCCAAAGAGCTCTTGAATAGCAAGAACAGAGTAGAGCAAGGAAGTGTCTTTAATAACAGTGACAAACTGGGAAATAATCGCTGGGAGCATTTTCCGGAAAGCTTGGGGAAAAATAATTAAGCGGAACACCTGAAAATGGGTAAATCCTTGAGATAAACCAGCTTCCGTCTGCCCATGATTAACGGCATTTAACCCTCCTCGAATGATTTCAGCTAGGGCAGCAGACGTAAAGACTGTAAAGGCAGTGATTCCCGCAGAGATGGATTCCATTTTAAACACTAAAAAAATGATAAAAATCCACAACAAATTGGGCACATTTCTGACAAATTCAATATAAATGCTAGCAATCAGACCAAGTGGCTTGGAGTGGCTATTACGCATCACCGCTAGAAGTGTTCCAAACAAGGTTGATAAGATAATAACGACTAGAGAAATAAAGAGAGTTAAGCCCAACCCTTCTAGCAAGAAAAGGAGATTGGAGTAAGTTAATAAGGGTGACATACATGGTCTCCTTTCTAAAGAGAATAAGTTTCTTTGTTACGCTCTTCTTGCCGACGTCCAAAGATGGCGATAGGAAAGCAGAGAATAAAGTATAAAAAGGCAGCTCCTGCAAACGCGGATACATAATAAGTCGTGTCATAAGCCCATACTTTAGCAGTAAACATAAGGTCTGCTCCTGAGATAATAGCAACGATAGAAGTGTTTTTGATTAGGTTAACCACTTGGTTTGTTAAAGGCGGTAAAATAGTTCTCACCGCCTGAGGGATGATAATCAGAGACATGGTTTGTAGACGTGTAAATCCTTGAGATAAGGCCGCTTCGGTTTGTCCTTTAGGAACAGCTTCGATACCAGAGCGGATGACTTCTGCAATGTAAGCCGCGTGATAAAGGCCTACACAACAGACAGTAGTCAGAAAAGCAGATGGCATGATGAAGCCTTTAGAGATGATAGCAAGACCATAATACATAAAGACGACTTGAACCAATAAGGGTGTGTTTTGATAAAACTCGACATATATTCTTGCGACGACACGGCTTCCTTTTTGCTTAGCGGTGGAAAGACCACCTATTATCACACCGAGCACCATAGCTAACAAAAGCGCTGCTAAAGAAACGCCTAGCGTATAAAGGAATGCCTTAAGAAATAGTGGAAAGTGGTTAAAAAAAGCTGTCCACTGAGGTAAGGCAACTGAACTCGTAGTTGTTAATAAAGTCATGGCTTCTCCTTTCTTATGGTTTTCTTGTGGCAGGTGTCAATCCATGCTTACGATAAATCTTAGCAAGGCTTCCATCTTTTTGCCATTGCGCAAGCAATTTATTGATACGGGTAATCAAGGCTTTGTTTGATTTTGTCGTAGCAACTCCGTAGGCTTGTTGATTAAACCCTTCGGTTAAGATAGTTGTTTTTTGATTGGTGTAACCTGATAAAATGGATTTATCCACACTAAAACTAGCGATGCGATTGGCGTACAGTGAGATGGCGAGTTCAGGATAAGAACCCAACTGGACAAATGAAAAGGATAAGTCGTGAGCTTTACCATATTCTTCAATAGCATTTTTAGTGGTTGATCCTTGGGCCACTCCAATTGTTTTTTGATCGAGCTCCTTAATGGATGTGATTGCATCGGATTTTTTGACTAAGAAACCAATTTCATCTAAATAATAAGGGTTAGAGAAGGCATATTGCTTTTGGCGTTCAGGTGTAATAGTATAAGTGGCAATAATCATATCTAACTGTTGATTATCTAGTAAGGCTTCTCGAGTTTGAGCAGTTACAGCAGTAAACTGAGGCTTAACGTTCAAAGCTTTAGCAATTTTTTTGGCAATATCAATTTCCATTCCTTCAAACTGACGGTGCTTAGGATGATAATACCCGAAATTAGGGACGTCTTGTTTGACACCGATACGGAGTTGCCCTTTCTTAGTAATTTGTTTTAAGATGTTAGGGGTTGTCAACTCGCTTGCCTGGCTTAAACTAGGGCAAATCAGTGTCAGCAAAAAACAGAGAACTAACAGAGAATACTTTTTCATTAGCAAGCTCCTTTACCGTGTTTTTTCTGTTTTGTGGTGACTACGGAATCACTTGTATGGTTAATCATTTTGCTCAAAAATTGTTGGGCACGAGGTTCCTTAGGATGATTGAAAAAGCCTTCGACATCGGTAGTATCTTCTAATATTTCGCCGTCTGCCATGAAGATGATGCGATCGGCGACTTCTTTTGCAAATCCCATTTCGTGGGTTACCACAATCATGTTCATTCCTTCGGCAGCAAGGTTTTGCATGACTGCTAACACATCACCAATGGTTTCAGGATCAAGAGCAGAAGTAGGTTCATCGAAAAGGAGTAAATCAGGATTCATGGCCAATCCTCTGGCGATAGCAATTCGCTGTTTTTGTCCTCCTGAGAGCATTGACGGATAAGCGTCTTTGCGATCCCACATGTTTACAAAGGTGAGGTATTTTTCCGCTGTTTTTTCCGCTTCCTCACGAGATACGTTTAAGACTTTCATTGGTGCTAATGTTATATTTTCTGACACCGTTTTGTGAGGATAGAGATTAAAATGTTGGAAAACCATCCCTACTTTTTGTCGAAGCGCTACCAATTCTTTCGAACCAGCATTGGCAACTTCAATGTTATTGACAACAAGGCTTCCAGTCTCAATGCTTTCAAGAGCGTTTATGGTTCTAATTAAAGTCGATTTTCCAGATCCAGAAGGACCTAGCAGAACAACAACTTGTCCTCGTTCGATGGTGAGGTTAATATTTTTCAACGCATGGTATTCCCCATAGTATTTTTCCACAGACGTAAATGTAACAAGTGTCATGGTAATCTCCTTTGTGTTAAGTTTTCTTACATAAAAGTAAAAATAGTTTATCACAGCTTTCCTTAACTGTCAACATCATTAGAAAATGGAAAGGTCAGTAGGGAGATTTGAGAGAAAAAGGGTTGCCGTTGTCAATTAGATGGAATTTTTGATATAATCAGATAGAAATAAATATAGGAAGATAAGTCTGTGCCTTTTAGCTAATGGCTTTGAGATACAAACTGTAATGACGATTACAAAAACTTTCTGAGGTATAAACATGAAAAAAATACTGATTGTGGATGATGAAAAACCGATTTCTGACATTATTAAGTTTAACTTGACAAAAGAAGGTTATGACATTGTGACCGCTTTTGATGGCCGTGAAGCTGTTACCGTGTTTGAAGACGAAAAACCGGATTTAATTATTCTTGATTTGATGTTACCGGAATTGGACGGTCTTGAAGTGGCTAAAGAAATCCGTAAAACCAGTCATGTGCCGATTATTATGCTGTCGGCTAAGGATAGTGAGTTTGACAAGGTCATTGGTCTTGAAATTGGGGCAGATGATTATGTTACCAAACCCTTTTCAAATCGTGAACTATTAGCGCGTGTCAAGGCTCATTTACGTCGAACAGAAACGATCGAAACAGCCGTAGCAGAGGAAAATGCTTCTTCAGGTTCACAAGAGTTAACCATTGGTAATTTACAAATTTTACCAGATGCTTTTGTGGCTAAAAAACATGGCAAAGAAGTGGAATTAACCCATCGTGAATTTGAATTATTACACCACCTGGCCAATCATATGGGTCAAGTGATGACACGAGAGCACTTGCTTGAGACGGTTTGGGGCTATGATTACTTTGGCGATGTCCGTACTGTTGACGTGACGGTTCGTCGTCTGCGTGAAAAAATTGAAGACACACCAAGCCGTCCCGAATATATTTTAACGAGACGCGGTGTTGGGTACTACATGAAATCTTATGACTAGAGATATCATTGGAAACTTATCCGCTTTTGAATTAGCGATTCTCTTATTACTTGTTTTTGTTGCCTTTTATTTTATTCACTTAGCGGTGCGTGATTACCGAAATGCCCGTATTATTCGAATGATGAGCCATAAAATCAGAGACCTGATTAATGGCCGTTATACCGACATGATTAATGAGAAGGCGGACATTGAATTGATGGAACTGGCAGATCAGTTAAACGATCTCTCAGACGTATTTCGCTTAACCCATGAGAATCTTGCCCAGGAAAAAAATCGCTTGGCCAGCATTCTGGCCTATATGTCAGATGGCGTACTTGCCACAGACCGTTCTGGGAAAATCATCATGATTAATGAGACTGCCCGCAAGCAGCTCAATCTGACCAAGGAGCAGGCCCTTGAAAAGAATATTACCGATTTGTTGGAGGGAGATACCCCCTATACCTATCGTGAATTGGTTTCCAAAACGCCTGTTGTGACGGTCAATAGTCGCAATGACATGGGTGAGTTTGTGACATTACGTTTACGCTTCGCCTTAAACAGACGAGAAAGTGGTTTTATTTCTGGTTTGGTTGTGGTGCTCCATGACACTACAGAACAGGAAAAGGAAGAACGTGAACGCCGGTTGTTTGTTTCGAATGTGAGTCATGAGTTGAGAACTCCTTTGACATCGGTAAAATCCTACTTGGAGGCTCTTGACGAAGGTGCCCTCAAGGAAGATATTGCCCCAAGTTTTATCAAGGTTTCTCTTGATGAAACCAATCGGATGATGCGAATGATTTCCGATCTTTTAAACTTGTCTCGCATTGATAACCAAGTAACTCAGTTATCTGTCGAGATGACCAATTTTACAGCTTTTATGACGTCTATCCTGAACCGATTTGACCTAGTTAAAAACCAGCACACCGGTACTGGCAAGGTTTATGAAATTGTGAGAGACTATCCGATTACTTCTGTTTGGCTGGAAATTGATAATGATAAGATGACGCAGGTTATTGAAAATATCCTAAACAACGCGATTAAATACTCTCCTGATGGTGGGAAAATCACTGTTCGCATGAAAACAACAGACACGCAATTGATTATTTCCATCTCAGACCAAGGTTTAGGCATTCCGAAGAAGGATCTGCCCCTTATTTTTGACCGTTTTTACCGTGTGGACAAGGCAAGAAGCCGTGCTCAAGGTGGAACTGGTCTAGGGCTTGCCATTGCCAAAGAAATTATTAAGCAGCATCACGGGTTTATTTGGGCGAAGAGTGATTATGGCAAAGGATCAACCTTTACCATCGTCTTGCCATATGAAAAAGATGCTGCCATTTACGAAGAGTGGGAGGATGACATAGATTAATTAATGATTGAAAGTGGTTTTAAATACAGTATTTTAGCATCCGGATCCACAGGCAATTGTTTTTATTTAGAAACACCTAAAAAGCGATTATTAATTGACGCGGGGTTGACTGGTAAGAAAATCACCAGTCTCCTTGCTGAAATTGACCGCAAGCCTGAAGATTTAGATGCTATTTTGATTACACATGAACATTCAGATCATATCAAGGGAGTGGGAGTGATGGCTCGCAAGTACCATTTGGATGTTTATGCCAACGAAAAAACATGGCAGTTGATGGATGAGCGTAATATGCTCGGGAAGCTTGATGCCTCCCAAAAACATATTTTCCAAAGAGATAAGATGTTGACATTTGGAGATGTTGACATTGAAAGTTTTGGCGTTAGTCACGATGCGGTTGATCCTCAGTTTTACCGTATCATGAAAGACAACAAATCGTTTGTGATGCTGACTGATACAGGTTATGTCAGCGACCGGATGTCAGGTATTATTGAAAATGCAGATGGCTACTTGATTGAATCCAATCATGACATTGAAATTTTACGGTCGGGTTCTTACCCTTGGAGTTTAAAACAACGCATTTTGTCAGACATGGGCCATTTGTCAAATGAAGATGGCGCTGGAGCTATGATTAGAAGTTTAGGGCATAAGACCAAAAAAATCTATTTGGGCCATTTGAGTAAAGAAAATAACATCAAAGAGTTGGCTCACATGACCATGGTGAACCAATTAGCCATGGCAGATTTAGCGGTAGGTACAGACTTTACTGTTCATGACACTTCCCCAGATACAGCCTGCCCTTTGACGGATATTTAAGAAAAGATGCTAAAATAAAAAAGAATACGAAAAGTAGCCCTGATTGCTAATATACCAGTCAGGGCTACTTTTTTGATGACTTAAAGAGTAATGTTTTTAGAATTTAACTCTTTGATATAGTTTTCTATTTGATAAAGATACTGACTTTAAAAAGTAACCATAACTGTAATACCTTTCAAACGAGTTAAAGTAATTATGATTGAGAATATATCATTTATTATACAACTTATTAAAAGTTATCGGTGACATCTAAAAAGTCATATAGCAATGTAATTATTAATAAAAGTTTAGATTGGAGCTAGCGGTGAAAGATAGAAAAGTTCTCGTCCTTTCAGTTATCATACTTGTTATAAATGTATTATTAGCTATCGTGAGTCGTGGTAACATGAGTATTTTTAAAAATGGTTTCCTTATGCTGAGCTAATTTGCATTCATGATAGGCTATCTTGTTTATATTATCTTTAAGTCGATACAAACAAGAGAGAATGGGAAATAAGAAGTTCTTTCTCTTTACAAGAATATTTCTACTTTGTCCTATTATCTAGTCTGGATGTTACAACATATAGTTATTCTATTAGTGTTAAATCATTATTTCTAGCATGATGATTACACTTCCAGCTTTATTATTGAGTCGAATGATGCTTCAAATCTCTTGTCAAAAGGTTTAAATTTATTAGAAAAATCCATTTAGAACCAGTTTTCTAGGTGGATTTTTGGTATACTAATAAGGTCTATGACAAAATGAAAGGGGTTTTTTATGAAAAAGCTTGAAGAGTTACTGGCAGCGTCTTTTGACATTTGTTTTGAAGACCACACCTTATTAGAAACGGCCTTTACCCATACATCTTATGCCAATGAGCATCGCCTCCTAAACATTTCACATAATGAACGTTTGGAATTTTTAGGAGACGCTGTTCTGCAATTAATCATCTCAGAATATTTATTTGCCAAATACCCTAAAAAAACAGAAGGTGACATGTCCAAGCTACGTTCTATGATTGTTCGTGAGGAGAGTTTGGCTGGCTTTTCACGTTTTTGTTCCTTTGATACCTATATCAAACTTGGGAAAGGCGAGGAGAAATCTGGTGGCCGCAATCGTGACACTATTTTGGGAGACTTATTTGAAGCCTTTTTAGGCGCTCTTCTCCTAGATAAAGGGGTTGATGAAGTTCGTCGTTTCTTGCAGCAGGTCATGATTCCACAAGTTGAGAAAGGGAATTTTGAAAAGGTCAAAGACTATAAGACCTGCCTTCAAGAACTCTTGCAGTCAAAGGGAGACATTGCTATAGATTACCAAGTAATTAGTGAGAAAGGCCCTGCCCATGCTAAACAGTTTGAAGTGGCTGTCTTTGTCAATGAAGAGGTTCTTAGTAAGGGGTTGGGCAAGTCTAAAAAAATGGCAGAGCAAGATGCTGCTAAAAATGCCCTAGTCCAACTGAGTGAGGTCTAAATGTTTTTAAAAGAAATTGAAATGCAAGGCTTTAAGTCCTTTGCAGACAAGACTAAGATTGAGTTTGATAAGGGAGTGACCGCGGTGGTTGGTCCAAATGGATCAGGAAAAAGCAATATCACAGAAAGCCTACGTTGGGCCTTAGGTGAATCAAGCGCTAAAAGTCTCCGTGGTGGCAAAATGCCTGATGTTATCTTTGCAGGGACTGAAAATCGGAGCCCCTTAAACTATGCTCAGGTAGCGGTGGTTCTTGATAACTCTGACCACTTCATTAAAGAGGCCAAAGAAGTGATTCGGATTGAAAGGCATATCTACCGTAATGGGGATAGTGATTACTTGATTGATGGTCGTAAAGTACGACTTCGTGATATCCACGATTTGTTTATGGATACAGGGCTTGGTCGTGATTCTTTCTCTATTATTTCCCAAGGGCGTGTTGAGGAAATTTTTAACAGTAAGCCAGAAGAAAGACGAGCTATTTTTGAAGAGGCAGCGGGCGTTCTAAAATACAAGACCCGCAAAAAAGAAACGCAAAGCAAACTGAACCAAACACAGGATAATCTGGACCGTCTTGATGATATTATTTACGAGTTAGACAACCAGCTCGTTCCTCTGGAAAAGCAAGCCAAGGTGGCTCAGAAGTTCCTTGATTTAGATGCTAGCCGAAAACAATTGCAACTTGATATCTTAGTAACAGATATTACGCTGGATCAAGCGAAGCAAAGTGACGACAGAGCTGCTTTAGAAAGCGTGAAGCAAGATTTAGCTACTTATTATGCCAATCGTCAGAGCATGGAAGCAGATTATCAACAGCTCAAGCAAAAGCGTCAATCGCTTAGTCATGAGTCTGATCAAACTCAAACGAATTTGTTAGAATTGACCAAGTTGATTTCTGATTTGGAAAAACAAATTGAATTGATCAAGCTAGAAAGTAGCCAAAAAGCAGAAAAAAAGGCAGAAGCCAAGCAGCGGCTGGACCAGTTACAAGACCAGCTACAAGGTTTTAAAGCGGAAGAAAGCCAACGTGCTAAGCATTTGAAAGCCCTCGATCAGCAACTGGAAGATGTGGCTGACCATTTAGCGAGCTTGACTCAAGAATTGGACCGCTTTTCAAGTGATCCAGATCAATTGATTGAACAATTGCGTGAAGAATTTGTAGGCTTGATGCAACAAGAAGCAGAACTTTCCAATCAACTAACAGCCTTAAAAGCACAACTGGAAAAAGAAAATCAAGATCGCCAAAATCAGGCTCAAGAATATCAAGACCTTATCGCCAAGACTGATAGTCTCACTCAGGCTTGTCAAGAAGCAGAAGAAGGTTACAAGGCCCAAAGTGAGCAGGTCAAAACGCTACTTCAAAGTTATCAAACCAGTGAGCAAGACATTAGCCATTTGGAAGGCCGATATCGAGCAGAACAGAGCCGGTTATTTGATTTACTAGATCAGAAAAAAGCTAAGGAAGCCAGACAAGCCAGTCTGGAAGCTATTCAGAGGAGTCATAGTCAATTTTATGCCGGTGTTAGAGCTGTGCTTCAAGCTGCCAAACAACTTGGTGGGATTTTAGGGGCAGTTAGTGAGCACCTTTCCTTTGATACAGGCTATCAAACGGCTCTTGAGGTTGCTCTTGGAGCTAGCAGCCAACACATTATTGTGGCAGATGAAGCTGCTGCCAAAAGAGCTATTGCCTACTTGAAAAGGAATCGACAGGGTCGAGCGACCTTCTTACCATTGACCACTATTAAGGCACGTTCCTTATCAGAAAATCACCAACGCCAATTGGTCACTTGTGACGGTTATTTAGGCACTGCTGAGTCCCTTGTACGCTACGATGCCAAGCTGTCAGCAATTGTTCAAAACTTATTAGCCAGCACCGCTATTTTTGAAACCATCGATCAAGCTAATCATGCCGCACGTCTACTTGGTTATAAGGTGAGAATTGTTACCCTAGACGGCACAGAATTGCGTCCGGGTGGGTCTTTTTCTGGCGGTGCTAATCGACAGAATAACACCACCTTTATCAAGCCAGAATTAGAGCAAGTTGATAGGGATTTAGCGCAACTGAACGAACAACTCAGAGCGGCTGAGAAAGATGTCGCTGCTTTACAGAGAGATGTAGCGGTCAAAAAAGAAGAATTAACTCAACTAAAACTGTCTGGCGAGCAGGCACGTTTAGCTGAACAAAAAGCTCAGATGGCTTACCAGCAACTAAAAGAAAAACAAGATGATTCGCAGGCCTTGTTACAGGCGCTTAGTGAACGTCAGGAAAATACTTCGGATCATGCTTTGATAGCAGAGCAAAGCCGTATCGAAGATGCTCTGGCTAGGATTACTAAGAAGAAGGCTGATTTGACCCATGATATTGGTAATATCAAGGAAAACAAGGACTTAATCAAGCAAAAGACGGACCAGCTTAGTCAAGTCCTGTCTCAGCGCCGTTTGGAGGAAAGAGATTTGCTCAATGAGAAGAAATTTGAGCAGGCCAATCAATCTCGTCTAAAAGCACAATTACAGCAATGTCAGCAAGACATTACCAATCTTGAGAATATCTTGACCAGTCATGTTAGCCAAGATAGTATCCAACAATTGCCGCAGTGGGAAGAACAATTACAGGATGCTTTGCAGCATAAGACGGCATCGCAAGAGCGCTTAGTCCAATTACGATTTGAAATAGAGGACTATGAGGCTCGATTAGAAGAATTGGCCGAGCAGATGACCAAAGAAGGTGAGAAGAACGAGGCCTTTATTCGTCGTCAAACTCAATTAGAAGCTAGCCTAGAACAGGTTGCAAATCGATTACGTACCTATGCTAAAAGTCTGTCAGAAGACTTTCAAATGTCTTTGGAAGAAGCAAAGCTGGCTGCCAACAGTATCGAACAGTTGCCAGCTGCCAGAGAAGAACTTCAGAGCTTACAAAAAGCTATACGCGCATTAGGACCCATTAATAGTGACGCCATTGCCCAGTATGAAGAAGTGCATGAGCGCTTGACTTTCCTAAATGGTCAAAAAGCTGACCTTATGAAGGCTAAAAATCTCTTGTTGGAAACAATTGGCAGCATGGATAGTGAAGTAAAAGCACGCTTCAAAGTCACCTTTGAAGCTATTCGAGATAGTTTTAAGGAAACCTTTACCCAGATGTTTGGTGGGGGTTCTGCAGATTTGGTCTTAACAGAAACAGACCTCTTATCTGCTGGTGTGGAGATTTCTGTCCAACCACCTGGTAAGAAAATCCAATCTCTTAATCTAATGTCGGGTGGGGAAAAAGCCTTGTCTGCACTTGCCTTGTTATTTGCCATTATCCGTGTTAAAACCATCCCTTTTGTCATTCTGGACGAGGTAGAAGCTGCACTAGATGAAGCTAATGTTAAACGCTTTGGTGATTACTTGAACCGCTTTGATAAGGACAGTCAGTTTATTGTCGTGACCCATCGTAAAGGAACAATGGCTGCAGCTGATAGTATTTATGGGATTACCATGCAGGAGTCGGGGGTATCTAAGGTCGTTTCTGTGAAACTGAAAGATTCTCAAAACCTGACTTACTTGTCATAACATTAATTACCTAAAGTTAATAGTACCCAGCCAAGAGGGCTAGGCACTATCATTTTAAAAGAAAGATACCTTTGAGCGAACTAGGAAATTGCTTAAGGGTATTTTTTTGATTTTAAGAGTGAAGAGTAGAGTAGGTCATGAGCGAGGGTGATTTTTTTCTTGTGACGTTGAGAAGGCTTCACTTTAGGAACGTAATGTCTTATTAGTTAAGCTTAAGAATGCTATCCTTTTTTAGAAAATAATGATTATTAAGAATGAATTTTCAGAAAATTGCAGAAAGTTTTTATTTTTTATTTTTAACAAGTTTATTACAACTAAAGGAGTTTTTTATGAACACAAAATAACGTTTTTCTCTCCGTAAATATAAAATAGGCGCTGTGTCTGTTTTGTTGGGAACCCTGCTTTTCATGGGTGGCGTTACAACTGCCTCAGCAGATGCCGTTACAAACGACAGTTCAGTCGCAAGCCTTGTTCAGTCAGCTTCTGCCCACGAAGCCTCCTCCTCTCCCATTGCAGCAATTGTTAAAGAAGAAGCCTCCGTTGCAACCGTTCAAGCTATGCCTTCTAGCGCTGATACAAGCGCTCAGGGAGGGGCGACGTCTATCACTAGTAACATGGCAGAAACTCCTAGCTCCAGTGAGCCTTTGGCAGAAGAAGTAAATCGTCTAGCTGTTGGTGAAAAAGAGGCCACTCCTCAAAACATCGACAGTAATGAGATTATTAGTATTCCTCAGGTTTGGGATAGTGGTTATAAAGGTCAAGGAACTGTTGTGGCTGTGATTGATTCAGGACTTGATAGTCAACATGACGTGCTTCAATTGTCAGATGTTAGTCAAGCAAAGTATCACTCTCAAGAAGAATTAGAAGCAGCCAAGCAAAAAGCGGGGATTACTTATGGCCAATGGTATAACAATAAGGTTATTTTGGGGTATAACTACGTGGATGTCAATACAGATCTAAAAGAAGCTGATAGGGAATCTCATGGGATGCATGTGACAGGAATTGCAACTGGTAATCCAACCAAGCAAGATACTGGTGAGCTAATCTACGGTGTTGCTCCGGAAGCACAAGTGATGTTTATGAGGGTTTTTTCCGACTTGAAAAAAGGAACAGGACCAGCCCTTTATGTCAAATCTATTGAGGATGCCGTTAAGCTAGGAGCAGATAGTATTAATCTTAGCTTAGGAGGGGCTAATGGCTCACTTATCAATACTGATGACCGTTTGACAGCAGCCATTGAAAAAGCACGCCGAGCAGGAGTTGCAGTGGTTATTGCAGCGGGTAACGACGGCACTTTTGGTAGTGGTGCTTCTCAACCATCAGCTCTTTACCGCGATTATGGTTTGGTGGGGAGCTCGTCAACTGCCAGAGAAGCTATTTCGGTAGCTTCCTACAATAATAGCAGTTTGGTTAATCGTGTGTTTACGATTAAAGGATTAGAAAATGATACCACGCTCAATAAAGGACTAGCTGCTTATGCCGATCCTCAATTGAGTGAGAAAACATTTGATTTAAACAAAGAATACAGTTAGGTCTTTGTCAATAAGGGTGAAGATAAGGACTATGCTGATAAAACCTTGACGAACAAGATTGCCTTGATTGAACGTGGAGACCTTACCTTTTCTGAAAAAGTAGCCAATGCCATTAAGCATGACGCTGCTGGAGTGATTATTTTTAATAATAAGGCTGGTGAAGCCAATATCAGTATGGGGCTTGATGAAACAGCACGTGCCATCCCAGCCATTTTTATCCAAAAAGAATTTGGTGATGCCTTGGCGAAGCAAGTCTATAAGCTTGTCTTTAACAATATGAAAGAGAAGCAAGCCAATCCTAAGGCTGGCCTCTTGTCAGACTTTTCAAGTTGGGGCTTAACTGCAGATGGGGAATTAAAACCAGATTTAGCAGCTCCTGGAGGTTCTATTTACGCCTCTATTAATGATAACGAGTATGATATGATGAGCGGAACCAGCATGGCTTCGCCCCATGTGGCAGGTGCTGCGGCCTTGGTTAAACAGTACTTATTGAAAACGCATCCTAATATGCCAAAAGCCGAGATGGAAACCACCATTAAATACTTACTGATGAGTACAGCAAGAGCTCATCTTAACCCAGAGACAAAAGCTTTCACCTCACCTCGTCAGCAAGGAGCGGGTATCATAGATGTTGCAGCAGCCATTCAAACGGGACTTTACCTGACAGGTGGTGAGGATGATTATGGTAGTGTGACTTTGGGAAATGTTGACAATCGCATCCAGTTTGATGTGACGGTCCATAATATTGGACCCGTTGCTAAAGAGTTGACTTATCAAACTTACTTGAATACAGATCAGATTAAGGAGGGCTTTGTCACCCTAGCACCCGAACAACTAGCTGTTATCAAAGGAGGAACTATCCGTGTAGAAGCAGGTCAGACCAAAACCATTACCATTGATATGGATGTTTCCGAATTTCATCATAGATTACATGAGCTTATGCCAAATGGCTATGTCTTAGAAGTTTTTGTTCAATTTACAGACCCTGTTGATGGTGGCGAGGTGGTTAGTCTACCATATGTTGGCTTTAAAGGAACCTTCCAAAATCTAGCAGTATTGGAAAAACCAATTTATAAGATCGTGGCCAATCAGGAAGCTGGTTTCTATTTTGCTCCGGATGCAACGAAAGAAATTCCAGAAGAGGAAAACTACACTGCCTTGATGACCACTACTGCAGATAAGATTTATTCAACAGGTGATACCGGTCCAGTGAGTTTGAAGGTTTTAGGCACTTACCAATCCCCTGACGGCAATTTTATCTTGGCATTGAACAAAGAAGGCAAGCCACAGTTAGTGATTTCTCCAAATAATGATCAAGAGCAAGATTCGTTAGTTCTAAAAGGTGTCTTTTTACGGAACTTTAACAATTTGAGGGCTAAGGTTTATCGTGCAGATGACAAAGCGTTTACTACGCCATTATGGACAAGTGATGCACAATTTGGAGAGAAAAATTATTATAGGAGCAATCCAGATAATCCTAAATCCACTCTTTTAGTCGGGACAGAGTGGCAAGGGACAACAACAGATGGACTCCCATTAGAAGATGGATGCTACAAATACGTGTTGAGCTATTATTCAGATGTGCCGGGCGCTGCTAAACAAGAAACTGTTTTTGATGTCATTTTGGACAGACAGGCCCCAACTTTGACCACTGCCACCTATGATCAGGAAAAACACCTCTTTAAAGCGCGTCTTGCCGTTGAACACGGTGAATCTGGCATTTTTAGAGAACAGGTTTTCTATTTAATCAAAAATCAAGACGAGCATTACAATGAGGTTTTGCGTCCAGATGGGGAAGTTCGTGTCCTTGTTCAAGACAATAAGGTCTTTATTCCTCAAGAAGCCGATGGTAGCTTCCTGTTGCCGGCAGATGCAACGGATTTAAGCCGTGTTTATTATGTGGTAGAGGATTACGCTGGTAATCGTGTGTTTGCGACTTTAGAAGACCTTGTTAGTGTCGGAAATGATAAGGGGCTTGTTAGCGTGAAAATCTTTAGCCCAGAACTCAATAGCAATATTAACTTGGAGTTTTCATATGCCGTTAAAGATGACAAGGGAAATGTCATTGCCAAAGAACATCACGGTCAAGACCTCAATACCCTTAAATTACCATTTGGCACCTACACCATTGATTTGTTCTTGTACGATGAAGAGCGAGCAAAATTAATCAGCTCTCCAAGTGCAACGGTGGTCCTTTCTGAAGATGATAGTGTTAAAGAAGTTGTCTTTACCGTTGATATTTTAACAAAGGCTTCTTACCTTGTTGACATAGATAAAGAGTTACCAAAAGGATCGTCTGTACATCTCCTTAATCAAAATGGGGCTGACATTAATTTACCACGAGCGAAATACTCACGCACAGATTACGGTAAATTTGTGCCGACTGGCGATTACAAATTATCCTTAATATTACCAACTGGTTACGATGTATTCGAAAACCTTGATGAGTTAGTGGTTTCCGTTCTAGATGATGAGGTAAATGTTACCAAATTAACACTAATTAATAAGACAACCTTGTTAGCAACTCTAGCAGATCAAAGCGATCTTATCTTAGATCCTGTCTTTTACAATGCTAGCACTGATGTGAAAACAGCCTACCTCACTAGTTTAGAGAAAGCCCAAGTCTTACTCAAAGACAAAGCTAAACAAGAGGTCATTGATAAAGCTGTTGCGACTTTAGTAAAAGCTCGTCAAGCCCTAAATGGTAAAGTAACAGATTTAACTGCCTTGAGTAATGAAATTCTTGAAGAAGCTAATGTGATAGCCAGCCAATCCTTTACAAATGCTAGTCCATTGAACAGGGAAACCTACCAAAACCAACTGGCAGTTGCTAAAGCATTACTTCAAAAAGCCAAGGTGAGTCAGGAAGAAGTGGAACAGGCTCTGGCAGCTCTGCTCACTGCCAAAGAGCATGTGTTAGGGCATCAGACAGATTACACTGCCCTCCGTCAAATGGTGACCAAAGCATCGGATCTCAAACAAACCGCAGCCAAGTATCAAATGGCAAGCTAGTCTAGCAAAGAAGCTTACGACAACTTGTTGATAGCTGTTCAAAACCTCTTGGAAACTCAAGGAGCTACTCAAGCAGAAGTGGATGCCCTTCTGGCTCAAATTAAAGCAGCAGAGAAAGCTTTAGATGGGCAAGGAAATCTGTCTTCTCAAGAAAACACTTATTATCCACAAGAACAGCTGTTACCAGAAGAATCACAAGAAGCCCCACCTCATTCCATATTGCTGGGTCAAAAAGACTTACGAGAAAGCGAGGTTGCTCAGAAGCGTGCCCAAAGGGTCTTTGCCTTGCTCAATGAGCCTCAAACGCCACTCGCTCGAGCTGTGGTAAATAGCAACAAGAAGCTAGAACACTTACCACAAACAGGTGATAAATCTCCTCAATTATTATTGATTAGTTTAGGTTTTGCCAGCCTATTAATGGTTATCCCACTAGCTTACAAACGCTCTAAGAACTAATACAAACACTTAGATTATCTCAGTTAAGTCACTTAAAAAGCATGGCTTCGTTTTCCGTTGAGGAAAGCGAACTCATGCTTTTTTGAGTTAGTTCTGGTTACTCTTTTTGACAAGATGCTATCCCAGGCAATATCAAAAAAGAAGTTGTTTAAGGCCTGTCTTAGCCCCTAGTTGCCCTATTTTTAGTCTTCTATGTTATAATAAAAGGACATGACTCAAAAGAAATAGCAGGAAATAACATGATTAAATTAATAGCAACAGATATGGATGGTACCTTCTTAGCTGAAGATGGGACATACGATCAAGCGAGAATAGCTGCGCTATTACCAAAACTAACAGAAAAAGGAATAGTCTTTACCGTTTCGAGTGGCCGCTCGCTCTTGGCCATTGATCAGCTGTTTGAACCTTTTTTGGATCAGATTGCTGTGATAGCTGAAAATGGCTCTGTTGTTCAGTACCAAGGCGAGGTGCTCTTTGCAGATGTGATGACACAAGCGCAGTATGCAGAAGTTGCAGAAAAGATTTTGGCTAATCCACATTATGTTGAAACAGGTATGGTCTTTTCTGGACAAAAGGCAGCCTATGTTTTAAAGGGAGCAAGCCAAGAGTACATTCAAAAAACCAAACACTACTACGCCAATGTTAAAGTTGTTGATGGCTTTGAAGATATGGAAAATGATACCATTTTTAAAGTTTCTACCAACTTTACAGGTGATACGGTCTTGGAAGGTAGTGATTGGTTAAATC
Source organism: Streptococcus sp. F2 (assembly GCF_056500955.1). NCBI lineage: Bacteria > Bacillati > Bacillota > Bacilli > Lactobacillales > Streptococcaceae > Streptococcus > Streptococcus sp. F2. The sequence goes on along the minus strand of NZ_JBWKAI010000012.1, from coordinate 34,858 downwards.
AGGCCTTGCCTTATGCTACTGCAGTGACAACAGGATTTGATTCTATTGATATTATCTTAAAAGAGGTTAATAAAGGTTTCGGAATGGATCACCTTTGCCGAGCTTTGGGGGTTGAGCCTTCAGAAACCATTGCTTTTGGAGATAATTTTAACGATTATCAAATGTTGGAATTTGCCGGTAAGGCTATTGCTACGGAGAATGCAAGACCCGAAATCAAAGCGATTTCAGATCAAGTCATTGGACACTGCAATGACGGAGCAGTATTAACGTATTTAGAAGGATTAGTGTAAAGCATGGATATTAAGATTTTGGCGCTTGATTTAGATGGCACTCTATACAACACGGAAAAAATTGTGACGGATGCTAATAAAGAAGCACTTGCCGCTGCTAGAGAAAAAGGGGTTAAGGTAGTTATTACAACAGGTCGTCCCCTTAGGGCCATCGGTAATCTTTTAGAAGAATTAAATCTCCTAGATGAAGAGGATTACAGTATCACCTTTAATGGTGGACTGATTCAGCGTAACACAGGGGAAATTTTGGATAAACGTTCTCTTAATTTTGATCAGATTTACCAGATTCAAAAGGCTCTGGAAGCGGTTGGATTACCAACCGATGTTATCAGTGATGGGGATGTGTACAGCATTCCTAGTAAAGATGGTCGGCACTCTCAATACCGCTTAGCTAATCCTATGTTAAATTTTATTGAGGTAAGTTCTGTTGACGACTTGCCAACAGATATTTCTTATAATAAGATTGTAACAGTAACAGATCCAGACTTTTTGGATCAGCAGATTGCCAAATTGTCACCACGTTTATTTGAAGATTTTGAAGCTTTTAAATCACGAGATATTATTTTTGAAATCATGCCAAACGGTATTGACAAGGCATTTGGATTAAAGTTGCTTTGTGAACATCTTGGACTTGACGCTAAACACGTTATGGCCATGGGAGATGAAGCGAATGATTTTAGCATGTTGGAATGGGCAGGACTTGGAGTGGCTATGGCCAACGGCGTTTCAGGAGCTAAAGCAGCTGCTGATGCGGTGACGACCTTGACCAATGATGAGTCTGGTGTCGCAGAAGCTGTCAAAAGATTTATTTTAGATGAGGAGAACTAATGGGATTATTTGATCGTTTATTTGGGAAAAAAGAAACCCAACAAGTGACCGAAACCAAACCAGAAGAAGAACTTTTGGAAACATCAGCTAAAGAAGAGGCTGTTTCGACAACCAGTGAGCAAGATCAGTCAGACCTCACGCTGTCACAAGACGACGCTCCGGCAGTTGTTACTCTAGAAGAACAAGCTTCCAAAGACAGTTTAGAAGCATCGCAACAGCGTGAAGAAAAACTTGTTGAAAGCACAGCAGTTTCTCCAGCAGATTCTGCTAGCATGGTCGGTGACAAAGATGCCCTTACGTCAAGTCCATTCGGTCAAGCTACTGTATCAGATACAGAAGAAATCAAGGAACAGCCGATTGTAGACCAATTTCCAGTGGAACAAACTCAAGATGCTGAGTCAGCTAATTTCACGGAAGAGGATGAAACAAGTGTTTCAAAAGAACCAACCAGTAGCCAACAATTTATGGAGGACTATTACCGTCGTAAGGCTGCTCTTGAAAAAAGTCTTCAAGAAGCAGCTGCAGCAACTGTCCCATTGATGCCAGAGGAACTGGTTGAGGTATCTGTAGGGTCCGATATGTCAAAAGAGGTTGCACAAGACGACTCTTTGACTGAGGTGACGGAAACGGATGAGGAAAAATACAAGCGTAGCTTGAAAAAAACACGAACAGGTTTTTCAGCTCGCTTGAACAGTTTCTTTGCTAATTTCAGACGCGTGGATGAGGAGTTCTTCGAGGACTTAGAAGAAATGTTGATTCTATCAGATGTCGGTGTACATGTGGCGACAACTTTGACAGAGGAGTTGCGTTATGAAGCCAAACTGGAAAATGCTAAAAAACCAGATGCCTTGAAACGCGTGATTGTGGAAAAATTGGTAGACATCTATGAGAAAGATGGACACTATAACGAAGCTATCAATTATCAAGATGGCTTGACCGTCATGCTGTTTGTAGGAGTTAATGGCGTTGGTAAAACCACTTCGATTGGAAAGCTGGCTTACCGCTACAAGCAAGAAGGGAAAAAAGTCATGTTAGTGGCAGCTGATACCTTCCGTGCCGGTGCTGTTGCTCAGCTAGTCGAATGGGGACGCCGAGTAGATGTTCCAGTGATTACGGGTCCTGAAAAGGCTGATCCAGCGTCCGTTGTTTTTGATGGGGTGGAAAAAGCTGTGGCAGAAGGTACAGATATTCTTCTGATTGACACGGCTGGTCGTTTGCAAAACAAAGAAAATCTCATGGCAGAGCTGGAAAAAATGGGTCGTATCATTAAGCGCGTGATACCAGATGCCCCTCATGAAACGCTCTTGGCCTTAGATGCTTCAACAGGCCAAAATGCGCTTAGCCAAGCCAAGGAATTTTCAAAAATAACCCCTTTAACAGGTTTGATTCTAACGAAAATTGATGGAACTGCCAAAGGTGGGGTGGTCTTAGCCATCCGTCAAGAATTGGATATTCCAGTAAAGTTCATCGGTTTTGGTGAAAAAATGGATGATATTGGAGAATTCCATTCAGAAGACTTTATGAAAGGGCTTTTGGAAGGGATCATATAACAGCAAAAACCAGCCTCGTTCAATAAAACGAGACTGGTTTTTAGTATGTCATCTTAGGCTAATCCTTTTTTCCCCAAATGGTAAAACATAGCAAAGAAAAAGATAAAATCAAGTAGGGCAAAAATAGTAAAGAGAAGGTAGACAGACTGTACACCGCTTGTGAATTCTGGCTGACTATTAGCTATCAGTGATGCTAAAGCCGTTCCTAGAGCGCCAGCAAATTGCTGCATCATCTGAAAAATGGCCGTGGCGTCGGCATTTTTCTCGGCAGGTAATTCTCTAATGGCTGTGGCTAAACTATTATTAAAGCCCATGTTTCGTCCGAAGGTAAAGATGATATACAAGAGGGTGAATGCTCCAAGCATAAAATATTTGGTCTGTAAGGTCATTATCAGTAGATACAAGTTAAAGAGAGCATTACCTAAATAAAAGGATAATCTGGCTCCTTTTTGATCATAAAGCTTACCAAAAGCAGGTGCTAACAGAGCTCCAAGTAAGGTACCAGGTAGGAGTACCATACCGGCTTGAGAACTGTTAGCAATCTTTTCCATCACAATAAAGTTTGGCGTTAGAAAATTAATGCCTAAATTAATTAGCTGAAAGACAAAAAAGGGAATTAAACCAAAGGTCAGAGAGGGAATTTTGAGAATGCGAATATCAAGAAATGGTTGCTTGGCTGTGAGATTCTTGTAGAGGAAGATGATTAGGCTAATGAGAAATAGTCCCAGATAAAGCCAATTGATATGTCCGCTTTCGAGGCTAGTAATGGTCAGCACGGATACTGGCTATTAACGGCACTGGTAAAATACCGATAAAAATCCATTGTCAGCTAAAATGACTAATCATAAAGCCGCCGTAAGTAGGCCTAAAGGCAGGTGCCAGACTAATAATTAATCCGCCAAACCCCATGAAAAATCCAGTCTTGTGCATAGGGACCCGCTCAAGGATGATGTTAAATATTTGTGGCATAATCATACCAGACCCAATGCCTTGAAAAATGCGGGCTAACAACATGACCGCAAAGGACTGGGTCAGCACGGCCAAGATGGTCCCAAAGGTAAAGAGACCTGTGGCCATAAAAAAGAGGGGTCTTTCCCGCACATTTTTCTTGAGTGTAGCCGAAGTGGTCATCATAATTGCCACTGCTAGTAAATAAATGGTAGTCATCCATTGCAAGCTATTTAAGGGTAACTGATAGACTGACATCAGGGTTGGGAAGGTAACATTCATGCTGGTTTCAGATAAAATTCCTGAAAAACCAATGAGTGCTATGGCAACAATGGCCATAATCGTTTGTTTTGAAACTGTTTGATAATGATTTGACATGATAACTCCTTTATCTAACCGTTTGTTATTGTACCATAGAATCTTAAACTTGTCAGAAAGTCTCTTTTGGTAAAAAGGAAGAGATAAGATTGGCAAGAGTGCTCTTTTCAGAGAATTTTTTGAAAACGCTTGACAGGATTTTAAGGAGATGATAAAATTAAAGCGTTCTCAGATGTGATTACTTCGGGTAAGCAGGCTAGAGACAGAATCATCAGAATATTAAAGGATGTTATCACAGTCTTGTGAGCAGGGACCTATTCGAAAAGTGCCTTTTAGGCGGCTTTTGGATGGGTCATTTTTTATTGTGATAAATGAAGGACTAGGACTTTTATGATTATAAAGCGGGTTTTAAACCATAATGCGGCCATTTCGACCAACCATCAGGGTTTAGACATTTTGTTGATGGGAAAAGGTATCGCATTTAAGAAAAAAGTTGGAGATAGTATTGATGTCAACGCTATCGAAACATCATTTGTTTTAAAAAACAGCGAGAATATGAACCGATTTACGGAATTGTTTATTACGGTTCCGCCAGAGGTTGTGGCGTGTTCGGAAAGGATTATCAATTTAGGGAAAATCAAGCTAGGGAAGACGCTGGATGAGATTCTCTATATCAATTTGACGGATCATATCCATTCTGCCATCGAACGGCACGAGCAAGGGATGCTGATTCAAAATCCCTTGAGGTGGGAAATTCAGCGGTATTATCCGGATGAATATGCGATTGGCGTCAAGGCGCTCGAGCTGATTGGGCGTGATTTGGGGATTTCTCTTGCGCTTGATGAGGCGGCCTTTATTGCGACACATTTTGTCAATGCTGGCTTGGACAATCCATTTAATGAGCCTCAGAAAATCACGGAAATTGTGTATTCTATCGAGCAAATAGTGAAGACAACCTTTAAGACAGAATTGGACGAGGATTCGATTGACTATTATCGTTTTATGACCCATGCCAAACTGTTTGCACAACGGGTCTTGTCAGGAACAACTTACGACGATGATGATGCGGATTTACTCTTGGTTGTCAAGGCAAAATATCCTAAAGCCTACCAATGTGTCAAGGAAATCGGTAAGGATATGGCACGAGACTATCATTACCAGCTGAATGCAAGTGAGCAATTGTACCTAACTGTACATGTGAAACGGTTAGTGAAAAATTTAAAGGAGACTTAATATGACTTATAAAGAAACTGCCAAGGCTATTTTAGCGGCAGTTGGCGGCGAAAAAAATATTCAACATGTGACGCACTGTGTGACGCGTCTACGTCTCGTCCTCAAAAATGATGAACTGGTAGATGACCAGATTGTCAAAGCCATTCCAAATGTGATTGGCGTGATGTGCAAAAACGGCCAGTACCAAATTATCTTGGGGAATGATGTCAATAATTATTACCAAGCCTTTTTAAGCCTAGGTCATTTTGACAATCAAGATGAAGCCCATCTTACAAAAGCGAAAGGTACTATTATTGAGCGCTTGATTGAAACCATTGCGGGAGTGATTACACCGCTGATTCCAGCCCTTCTTGGTGGCGGAATGCTCAAAGTGGTGGGCATCTTGCTTCCTATGCTTGGCTTAGCGGGAGCAGATTCTCAAACTGTTGCCTTTATTAACTTCTTTGGCGATGCGGCTTATTATTTTATGCCTGTGATGATTGCTTATTCAGCAGCAGCGCGCTTTAAGGTGACACCTGTTTTAGCAGCGACGGTCGCAGGGATTTTGTTGCACCCATCCTTTGTCGCAATGGTAGCAGAAGGTAAACCGTTGGCCCTATTTGGAGCACCAGTCACTCCTGCTAGCTATGGCTCATCTGTTATTCCGATTTTGATCATGGTTTACTTGATGCAATACATTGAAAAATGGGTCAATCGCTTAGTGCCAAGCGTGATGAAGAGCTTCTTACAGCCAACTTTAATCATTTTGATTTCTGGCTTTTTGGCCTTAGTGGTTGTAGGTCCTCTTGGTGTGATTATTGGTCAGGGATTATCCAATACCATGCTTGCTATTTATCATGTGGCTCCGTGGTTAGCCCTAGCCATTTTGGGAGCGATTATGCCACTTGTTGTCATGACAGGGATGCACTGGGCTTTTGCACCAATCTTTTTAGCCGCTTCGGTTGCGACACCAGACGTTTTGATTTTACCAGCCATGTTAGCTTCTAACTTAGCTCAAGGAGCAGCAGCGATTGCGGTGGCTTTCAAGGCGAAACAAAAACAAACACGTCAAGTTGCCCTTGCCGCGGGAATTTCAGCTTTGTTGGCGGGGATCACGGAACCGGCACTTTATGGTGTCACACTGAAATTTAAAAAGCCGCTCTATGCAGCCATGATTTCAGGTGGTTTGGTCGGAGCTTTTATTGGTTTTGTCAATATCGCTTCTTATACCTTTGTTGTTCCTTCTATCATTGGTTTGCCACAGTATATCAATCCAGCAGGCGGGGCTAATTTTAGAAATGCTGTAATTGCTGCCGTAGCAACGATTGTATTAACCTTCATTTTGACTTGGTTCTTGGGAATTGATGAAGAGTGCCCAGAGCAAGCAAGTGGTTCAGCAGACATTTCCCAAGTTAAGAGTGGTTTGTCAACCAAACAAACTCTGTATGCTCCGATGGCAGGCGAGGTGCTTCCTTTGGCAGCCGTTCCTGATGAGACCTTTTCTTCCAAGTTATTAGGAGAAGGCTTCGCTATTTTGCCAAGTCAGGGAGAAGTTTATGCTCCTTTTGATGGCGAAATCATCACATTTTTCCCTACCAAACACGCTATTGCTTTGAGAAATGAAGCTGGTGTAGAAGTCTTGATTCATGTCGGTATTGATACGGTTGAGTTAAAAGGGGAAGGTTTCGAGCAGTTAGTATCTGTTGGGGATGTCGTGAAACGCGGTCAGCCACTCTTGCGAATGGATACTGATTTCATTGCTTCAAAAGGGTATTCACTCATCAGTCCTGTGGTCGTAACCAATTCGGCTGAGCAGTTGGAGATTATTGTCCAAGATGATAACAAAATGGTGAGCAAAGAGGATGCTTTGTTAGTAATTTTATAACATAAAAGGAGAAGAAGAATGGAAACTTTTCCAAAGGATTTCTTATGGGGTGGCGCAGTGGCAGCCAACCAGGTGGAAGGAGCGTTTGAAGCAGATGGAAAAGGTTGGTCCGTACAAGACGTCCTTCCAAATGGTGGGCTAGGAGAATTTACAGACAGTCCTACCAGCGATAATTTAAAATTAGAGGCGATTGATTTTTACCACCGCTACAAAGAAGACATTGCTCTTTTTGCCGAGATGGGCTTTAAGGTCTTTCGAACTTCCATTGCTTGGTCTCGTATTTTTCCAAATGGTGACGATGATCAGCCCAATGAAGCTGGTTTGCAATTTTATGATGATTTATTTGACGAGTTATTGAAATACGGCATCGAGCCCTTGGTGACCTTGTCGCATTATGAGACACCTCTGCATTTGGCCAAGACCTATAATGGTTGGACAGATAGACGTCTAGTTGGCTTTTTTGAGCGCTTTGCTCAGACAGTCATGGAGCGTTACAAGGGTAAAGTCAAATATTGGTTGACCTTTAACGAAGTCAACTCGATTTTACACATGCCCTTTACCAGCGGTGGCATCATGACGGAAAAAGAACAGCTGAGCCCGCAAGATTTATACCAAGCCATCCATCATGAATTGGTAGCATCTGCTAGTGTCACAAAACTAGCGCATGAAATTAACCCTGATGTTAAAGTTGGGTGCATGATTTTGGCGATGCCTGCTTATCCAATGACCTCTGATCCAAGAGATGTGCTTGCTGCGCGTGAATTTGAAAACCTTAATCTCTTATTTTCAGATATTCATGTGAGAGGCAAGTATCCTTCATATATTAATTCTTATTTTAAAGAAAATGGGATTGAGATTATTTTTGAAGACGGTGATAAGGAATTATTGGCACAACATACGGTTGATTTTCTGTCTTTTAGCTATTACATGAGTGTCACACAAGCCCGCAATCCAGAAGCTTACACATCTGGTCAAGGAAATATTCTAGGCGGTCTGGCCAATCCGCATTTAGAATCTTCAGAATGGGGCTGGCAGATAGACCCGATTGGTCTGCGTTTGGTCTTGAATCAGTACTATGATCGCTACCAAATTCCTTTGTTTATTGTTGAAAATGGCTTAGGGGCAAAGGATCAGCTGGTGCCAACCTCAGATGGTAGTTGGACAGTGGAAGATGATTACCGTATTGACTATATGAATCAGCACCTCGTACAAGTTGCCAAAGCAATTGAAGATGGCGTCGAAGTCATGGGTTACACTTCTTGGGGATGTATTGATTGTGTCTCTATGTCAACAGCCCAATTAAGCAAGCGTTATGGCCTGATTTACGTTGACCGAGATGATGATGGCAAAGGTAGCTTGGCACGGTATAAAAAACGCTCGTTTGATTGGTATCGACAAGTCATTCAGACCAATGGACGTTGCCTCAAGGATGATTTTTCCTAAATCGGTCCTGCCTAACAGGATGACTCTGGTCGTATGCTAACTGAGAAAACTCAAAAACCAGTTGTTTTGATTAAAAAACAACTGGTTTTTTGTTAATGTTTAAAAAATACGATAAACATAAGGGTTGTCAGGTTCTTGAACTTGGTGAACTTCAGACAGTTCAAGAACAGGTAGATTTTGTTCCAAGTTTTTATCATATTCCATATGAAGGCGACCTTTAACCGTTAGCCATGTGTTGTTAGGGTAGCTGGCTTGGCTGCCTGTTGTCAAAAGCCCATACACTCCTGAGTCGGCAATACAGTGAATAATGCCGAAACGGAAAAGGAATTGGTAGTTGTCATGGCCCGGTTCGTTGTAAACGAAACCAGTGTACTGGATGTCACGATCAACAAACTCATCGGGATAGAGATAGATCAATTCCATCACTTCCATATAATTTTCAGTGGTAATGGTGACCGGTTTCTTGCCTTTATACTTATTGAGTTCTTGACGCATCTCTTTTTGGTAGGCAGACTTTGTAAAGTAAAGGCTGGTGTCAGGTTTGAGGTATTGAATGGTGGTACCGTCATCACTGACTCCCGTTTTAGAGGCTCCCGCAGCTAAAGGAAAAGTGTAACCCTTGGCAGAAACCGTGGTGGAATCTAGGGTTACGGTCGGCACAAGGAGACCGACCAAGACAGGAAAGACCAAGATAAAAGGACTCGTCAGCTTTGCGATTTTTCCTGTTAAATGGCTATGCACCTTAATGTTTTTCATCCAGGTATAGAGTTGAACAAGAGCTAAAATGAAAGATAAAACCATGGAAATATAAGCAAGGTAAGAATACCGAACATTGATGTACTGGTCCAGTTTACCAGACAACTGGAGGTACATGGTTAATTCAAAATAGCCAGCTAAAATTAAGAAACGAATCATTAGAGCACCCCCACAAGTAAACAATAAACGGTAATCATAATGACGGATACGCCGATAAATTGAACAATGAAGCGTCCTTTAAAAGCCTTTACCATCATCATGAGGTTTTTAATATCTACCATTGGACCGATTAAAAGAAAGGCAAGAACTGGAGCCACTCCAAAGGTTGATAATAAGGAAGCTCCGATAAAGGCATCGGCTTCACTACATAATGACAGAATGAATGCCATAAGCATCATGATCAAAATGGCTGTCAAGGGATTGTGCCCAATCGTTGTCAACACACGGGTTGGGACATAAATTTGCATGGCAGAGGCAATCAAGGTTCCAAATACTAGATACCTACCGGTGTCGAAGAATTCATCAATAGCATGTACCAGTGCTAGATAAATGCGTTTTGGCAAGGTTTCATGAGAATAATCATGAAAATGCACGGGCTGAGCATTTTCCTTAAGAATATCCTCATCGACCAGGAATGCCAACATCATGCCAAGCGCGATAGCCACTAAGATGGCACCAAAGAGACGAAGCATGAGGAAGCGAAGAGAATTCCCAAAAGCGGAATAGGTTGCAAACAAAACAATAGGGTTAATAATAGGAGCCGTAGCAAGGAAGGGAACTGCTGTATAGCTAGGCACCTTTTTTTCCAAGAAACGATTGATAATAGGAATAATCCCACATTCGCAAGAGGGGAAAACAAATCCAACAAAGGTTCCAAATAGGATGCGCAAGAACTTTTGCTTAGGTAGGTATTTTTGAACTAAGTCTGGCGTAACAAAGACTTCAATGCAGCCAGAGAGAATCGTTCCTAAAAGAACAAAGGGCAGCGCCTCAATGATAATAGATAAAAAAATCGCAAACCATTGTAGGACACTGGGAGGAAGAGTTGAAAACAGTGACATGCACCATATCCTTTCTAAATGACAAAAGAGAAGGCTGGAGCACTACTGCTCAGCCTAAATCAATAACCTTTATTAGCGGTATCACAACTAGAAATCACGCTCACCTTCAGAGATTAAAGAAACTGTGAAGACAGCGGACAAGAACGTTAGGATTAACTTGGTTTAGTAGGGTTATTGGGTTTGTTATTAGTCACTAATTTACCATCAGTAGAAACGTCAAGGGGAGCATTAAAATTAGGCAATGAAGCAAAACCTGCCATCATTTTCTCAAGTTCATCATTTTTTTTATGGGTAATTGCCATGGGTATGACCTTCTTTCATTCAAGATAAGTCTATTATACTATCATTTAGAAACAATGCCAAAGCCAAAGTGTTTTTCGAAGCAAATGGCAGATGAGATGGCTATGAGTTTAGCTATCAAGAGCTGTGAGTTTGCTTTTGTGATAAAATAGAACAAAATAAAGAGGAGGAAAATGATGATGATGACAAAAGAAGATTGGGTGAGAAGGTTAGGATTAGAACCACATGTGGAAGGGGGCTATTTTAAACAAACGGAAAAAGCTTCAGAGCGTTTAGATTTTTCTGGTAAGGAGCGAGCGCTTTACACTAGTATTTATTTCTTTCTTATTAGAAGAAACTAATCCTTCTCATTTTCACCGGTTAACGGCTGATGAAATTTGGTATTTCCATGCAGGAGAGGCCTTGACAGTCCATATGATTACACCAGATGGACATTATGAAGCAGTCACTTTAGGTTTGGACTTGTCCAAAGGGCAACGGCTTCATTACTGTGTCCCTAAAGGAACTATTTTTGGCTCAACGGTCGAGAAAGATTATGCCCTAGTATCTTGCCTTGTGGCGCCAGGTTTTGAATTTGATGATTTTGAATTGTTTAAAAGAGCAGATTTACTGGCTACTTATCCAGAACATCAGGCTATCATTGAGCGCTTAACGAGAGATTAGACGTTTTTGAGACAACCTATGGGTCAGAGCAGCAGTATTAGAATTTCTGATAAGTATGTTATAATGTGACCAATAGGAGATAATAGATGACAAAACAAATCTTATTAGTGGATGATGAAGAACACATTTTGAGGCTACTGGATTATCATCTCGTTAAAGAAGGGTTTTCCACACAATTGGTAACAGATGGCCGAAAAGCATTGACATTGGCAGAAACAGAGCCTTTTGACTTTATCCTACTGGATATTATGTTGCCTCAGTTAGACGGCATAGAAGTGTGTAAGCGACTGAGAGCTAAAGGAATAAAAACTCCGATTATGATGGTTTCTGCTAAAAGTGATGAATTTGATAAGGTTTTGGCCTTAGAATTAGGAGCTGATGATTACCTGACAAAACCTTTTAGCCCCAGGGAATTAGTGGCGCGTGTCAAGGCTATTTTACGTCGAACCAGTAAAGAGCAGCAAGAAGATGACACAGATGATTTCAGGGATGATTATCGGGTATTTGGGGCCCTGACCGTCTATCCAGACCGGCATGAGGTGTATAAGGCAGATCATTTATTGAGCCTTACCCCAAAGGAATTTGAACTCTTGCTCTATCTTATGAAACATCCCAACATGACCTTAACTAGGGAACGTTTACTCGAACGGATTTGGGGATATGATTTTGGACAAGAAACCCGTTTAGTGGATGTTCATATTGGCAAATTGAGAGATAAGATAGAGGATAACCCTAAAGACCCTCAATTTATTCAAACGATTAGAGGCTATGGGTATAAGTTTAAGGAGTTATAGATGAAACGCTATCTTCAGTTTTTACTGGTTAGTTTTGGGCTTTCTTTTTTCATTCTGTTAGGAATGGCAGTCGCTTGGCTGAGTAAAGGAGTAAGTCTCTTTTTGCTAGCCTTGTTGCTAGGAAGCAGTGCTTATTGGCTCTGTCGACTATGGAGGTGGGAGCAGGCCTTTGAAACCCTCCATCAGCCCCTCTTAACCAGTAATGACCACTTTTTAGAAAAAGGACAGGAGGACCTCACGTTTCTTGCCAAATATATGACGGATTTAAAAACAGATTTGGTACAACAAGAGCGTCACTACAAAGATTTATCTGAGAAAATGGAGACCTTACTCTCTCATTTAACAATGGGAATGTTTTTGGTCTCTTCAAAAGGACAATTATTATTATCCAGTAAGTCACTACCTCATTATTTTCCTGATATGACTGAGGAAATGACGTCGATTGAAGACCTCAAACGGATGGATATTCGTAACCTCATTCATCAAGCTTTCGATCAACAACTCAACGTCAAAAAGGAAGTAGCAGGTTTTCATGAGGATGATTTGGTATTAGAAGTGACCGCAGTTCCTATTATCAATGACGCAAAATCTGTGTCAGCTGTTTTAGTCTTGCTTTATGATTTGACCACAATCAGAACCTATGAAAAAATGAATTTGGATTTTGTGTCAAATGCCTCACATGAATTAAGAACACCGGTAACGTCTATCAAAGGATTTGCTGAGACGATTAAGGCTATGCCGCCAGAGGAAGAGGCATTGAAGGGTGATTTTTTAGAGATTATCTATAAAGAGAGTTTACGGTTGGAGCACATTGTCGAGCATCTTCTGACCTTGTCTAAACTGCAACAAATGACCCTGCAGTTAACAGAGATAGAGTTGGCTGCTTTTGTCGAAGAATTAAAGCAAAGCTTGCAACCTCAACTAGGAAAAAAAGACTTGCAGTTAAACCTGCAAGTACCAGATGACTTAATGCTTGTATCAGACCGTCAATTACTGTCACAAATCTTGCTCAACCTGTTGTCCAATGCCATTCGTTATACGGAAGAAGGTGGCCACATTAGTGTCGAGGCTAAGAAAGTAACCGATGGGTTAGCGATTTCTGTCACAGATACAGGAATTGGGATGAGCCAATTGGAATTGAGCCGTATTTTTGAACGCTTTTACCGAGTAAATAAGGGACGAAGTAGGCAAAATGGTGGAACAGGACTTGGCCTAGCCATTGTCAAAGAACTCAGTCAACTATTGGGAGGACAGGTTACAGTCACCAGTCAGCTCGGCAAGGGCAGTCGTTTTACCCTTTTATTGCCAGAACAAATCTCACTTGATTAGTGATGTTTATGGAAAGCTATGTTAGCGCAGATAATTGCCTAAGATAGCTTTTTTTGATTCTTTACATAATCTTTACATGAATCACGGATAAACCTTTACAAAGGCTTGATACACTATAAGTGTAGTAATCCTACACAAAAAATAGTTAGAAATAAAGGTGATTGTTATGAAAGTCAAAAAAATGCTCGCTCTTGCAGCGATTAGTTTAACAGGATTTGGACTTGTCGCCTGTGGTAACACAAATTCTGGTAACGGTCAGTCCGCTTCAGGTAAAATTGAAGTGATTTCACGAGAAAATGGATCAGGGACACGTGGTGCTTTTACAGAAATCACAGGTATTCTCAAAAAAGATGGTGACAAAGAAACAGACAATACTACTAAGACAGCTGTGATTCAAAATAGCACAGAAGGGGTTATCTCAGCAGTTCAAGGCAATGCGAATGCTATTGGTTACATTTCCTTAGGGTCCTTGACCAAATCCGTCAAAGCCTTAGCAATTGATGGGGTAAAAGCTAGCCGTGAGACAGTTTTAGATGGGGAATACCCTCTCCAACGCCCTTTTAATATTGTATGGTCTTCTGATTTATCCCAAGTAGGACAAGATTTTATTAAGTTTATTCACTCTAAACAAGGACAACAAGTCGTCACAGAAAATAAATTTATTGAAGCTAAAACTGAAACCGCAGAGTATACTAGTCGAAACTTATCAGGCAAGTTGTCTGTTGTAGGTTCGACTTCAGTGTCTCCTTTAATGGAAAAATTAGCAGAAGCTTACAAAAAAGAAAATCCAGAAGTGACAATTGACATTACTTCTAATGGGTCTTCTGCAGGGATTACAGCTGCTAAAGAAAAGACAGCGGATATTGGCATGGTTTCTCGGGAATTAAGTCCCGAAGAAGGTAAGAGCCTAACGCATGATGCCATTGCTTTAGATGGTATTGCGGTTGTGGTTAACAATGATAACAAGGCGAGCCAAATCAGTATGGCTCAACTGGCAGATGTTTTTAGCGGTCAATTGACCACATGGGACAAGTTGAAATAAGTGATGTGCTGCTGTTAGCTCCACATTATTTCTCAAAAAATCATTTATCACAAGATAAGGAAGGTTAATAGGGAGATACGGTATCTCCCTTACTTTCTTCACTAGAAAGGATAACATGTGACAAAACAATCCTTCAAAGAAGCTATTTTCAAAGCCATTTTCTTTATGAGTGCAGCTGTAGCCGTTGTGGCTATTTTACTCATTTGTTATTTTATTTTTAGGAATGGCTTACCTTTTATGGCGGATTATGGCTTTTCACGTTTTTTGTTAGGCAGTGATTGGTCCCCAACCAACAATCCAGCTAGTTATGGCATTTTACCGATGATTATTGGGTCCTTGCTGGTTACGTTTGGAGCAATTCTTATCGGGGTCCCAACAGGTGTTCTAACTGCCGTCTTCATGGTTTATTATTGCCCTAAACCCATATACGGTTTTTTAAAATCAGCTATCAACTTAATGGCAGCCATCCCTTCCATTGTGTACGGATTTTTTGGGCTACAATTATTAGTGCCTTGGGTTAGGACCTTTTCAGGTAACGGCATGAGTGTTTTCACAGCTTCTGTATTACTAGGAATAATGATTCTTCCGACAATTATCAGTTTGTCAGAATCAGCCATAAGAACAGTTCCAAAAACCTACTATTCTGGTAGCTTGGCCTTGGGCGCTAGTCATGAACGTAGTATTTTCAGCGTCATCTTACCAGCAGCTAGATCAGGGATTTTATCAGCAATTATTTTAGGAATTGGTCGAGCTATTGGAGAGACCATGGCAGTCATCTTGGTTGCGGGAAATCAACCGGTGATTCCAAGTGGTATCTTTGAAGGGACTAGGACACTAACCACCAATATTGTTTTGGAAATGGCTTACGCATCAGGTCAGCATAGGGATGCTCTTATTGCGACATCAGCAGTTCTCTTTTTCTTTATTATTCTGATTAATGCGGGCTTTACTTATTTGAAAGGAAAATCGTCTTATGAGTAAATACGTGTTAAAAACTCTCGTTTACTTTTTCGCAGCCTTGACCTTTGTGTCCCTCTTTGTGATTATCGGCTTTATTCTGATTAAAGGATTGCCACATCTCAATATGTCTTTATTTTCTTGGACCTATACTTCAGAGAATATTTCCCTAATGCCTGCCATTATTTCCACTGTTATATTGGTTTTTGGTTCTCTTCTTCTAGCTTTGCCAATAGGCATTTTTGCGGGGTTTTATCTCGTGGAGTACGCTAAAAAAGATTCTCTTTGGGTGAAGATGATGCGGCTAGCTTCAGACACTTTATCTGGGATTCCTTCCATTGTGTTTGGTTTATTCGGCATGCTCTTCTTTGTCGTTTTTCTGGGATTCCAATATTCTCTTTTATCAGGAATATTGACGTCGGTTATTATGGTTTTGCCAGTCATCATTCGTTCAACAGAAGAAGCGCTTTTATCCGTTAGTGATAGCATGCGTCAAGCTAGCTTTGGACTTGGAGCAGGGAAGATAAGAACGATTTTTCGGATTGTTTTGCCAGTTGCCATGCCAGGAATTTTAGCAGGTGTAATATTAGCTATTGGTCGTATCATTGGTGAAACAGCTGCTTTGATGTATACCTTAGGAACATCGACGAATACGCCAACTAGTCTCATGTCTTCAGGCCGTTCTTTAGCTTTGCACATGTATATGCTGTCGAGCGAAGGACTGCATGTCAATGAGGCTTATGCGACCGGTGTCATTTTGATTATTACGGTCTTAATCATTAATACCCTATCAAGCTTATTATCTCGGAAACTTGTGAAAGGAGCTTCCTAGTATGGGAACATTTTCAATTAGACAGTTAGATTTATTTTACGGTGAGTTTCAGGCTCTAAAAGATATTTCTATTGACTTACCCGAAAAACAAATAACAGCTCTCATTGGGCCGTCTGGATGTGGTAAATCAACCTTTTTAAAAACTCTCAATCGGATGAATGATTTAGTACCATCTTGCCGTATTGAAGGAGAAGTGCTGCTAGACAATCAAGACATTTACAGTAGCAAATTCAACCTTAATCAGTTACGCAAGCGTGTTGGAATGGTTTTTCAACAACCAAATCCTTTTGCCATGTCTATCTATGACAATGTCGCTTATGGACCAAGAACACATGGGATTCGCGACAAGAAAGAACTAGACGCTTTGGTTGAGAAATCGCTAAAAGGAGCTGCCATCTGGGATGAAGTCAAAGATAACTTGAAAAAAAGTGCCATGTCTTTATCAGGTGGTCAGCAACAACGCCTTTGCATTGCTAGGGCATTAGCAGTAGAACCTGATATTTTGCTAATGGATGAACCTACCTCAGCTCTAGATCCTATTTCCACGTTAAAGATTGAAGATTTGATTCAAGACCTGAAAAAGGACTATACGATTATTATTGTCACTCATAACATGCAACAAGCGTCTCGTATCTCCGATAAAACCGCTTTTTTCTTAACAGGAGAAATTTGTGAATTCGGTGATACGGTGGATATCTTTACGAATCCAAAGGATCAGCGCACAGAAGATTATATTTCAGGACGTTTTGGCTAAGGAAAGGAAACAACCTTATGAGAGACCAATTTGAATTAGAACTACAAGAACTAGAACATTCTTTTCTAGAGTTAGGGCAGCTTGTTCTTGAAACGGGTTCAAAAACGTTATTGGCACTGGCGTCGAAGGACAAGAACATGGCAGAGCAGATTATTGCTCGAGATCAGAAGATTAACCAAAGGCAAAGTGCCATCGAATTGGCATGTGCCAGAATGTTGGCCCTACAGCAACCCCAAGTATCTGACCTTCGCTTCGTGATTAGCATTATGTCTTCTTGTTCGGATCTTGAACGAATGGGGGATCATATGACAGGTATTGCTAAGGCTATTTTACAATTAAAAGGAGACCAACTAGCCCCCAGCGAAGACCAATTACATCTGATGGGGCAATCAGCACTTCGCATGTTAGCTGATTTATTAGAAACCTTTCCTTTGCATCAGGCATCAAAAGCAGTTTCTATTGCACAAACAGATGAACAGATTGATCAGCACTATTATGCCTTATCAAAAGAAATTATAAGCCTTATGAAAGACCAAGAAACCTCCATTCCAAATGGTACTCAGTATCTCTATATTATAGGGCATTTGGAACGCTTTGCAGATTATATTGCTAATATCTGCGAGCGTGTGGTCTATTTGGAAACAGGAGAATTAATTGACTTGAATTAGGTTTGAGGTCATAGAGCAACTTATTCTAATCCTAAAAACGAGCACCTATAATATACTGACCCCAAAAGTTAAACAAAAAATCTAACGATTGGGGTGTTTTTGTTTCTATTCAACTATCTTCTCCTAAACGACTTTATGCTATAATAGATACTATTATGGAAAATAAAACGAATCAAACAATTGCAGAGGCTTTGTCTGTTAACCTTAATCAAATTGAACAGGTATTGGCTCTAACAGCAGAAGGCAACACCATTCCCTTTATTGCACGTTACCGAAAGGAAGTGACAGGGAATTTAGATGAGGTAGTGATTAAAGCTATTATTGATATGGACAAATCACTTACCACCCTCAATGAGCGGAAAGCGACTATTCTGGCTAAAATTGAAGAGCAAGGAAAACTTACCAGTTCATTAAGAGCTAGTATCGAAGCAACTGAGAAACTCGCTGACTTGGAAGAATTGTACCTGCCTTATAAGGAAAAACGCCGTACAAAGGCAACCATTGCACGTGAAGCAGGTTTATTCCCATTGGCGCGTTTGATTTTACAAAATGCTCAAAATCTTGAAACAGCAGCAGAACCCTTTGTCACAGAAGGTTTTACTAGCCCAGAGGCTGTCCTTGCAGGAGCTGTGGACATTCTTGTGGAAGCCATGTCAGAAGACAGCAAGTTACGTTCTTGGACTTACAATGAGATTTGGCAGTATAGCCGCTTAGTATCAACGCTTAAAGATGAGCAGTTGGATGAGAAAAAGGTTTTCCAAATCTATTACGATTTTTCTGACCAAGTGTCCAACATGCAAGGGTATCGTACTTTAGCCTTGAATCGTGGTGAAAAATTAGGCATCTTAAAAGTATCTTTTGAACATAATTTGGAGAAAATGCAACGCTTTTTCAGTGTGCGTTTCAAAGAAACGAACCCTTATATTGAAGACGTCATCAATCAGACCATCAAAAAGAAAATTGTTCCAGCCATGGAAAGACGGGTTCGTTCAGAGCTAAGTGACGCCGCAGAAGATGGGGCCATCCACCTCTTTTCCGAAAATCTCCGTCACCTTTTGTTGGTATCCCCATTAAAAGGGAAAATGGTTCTTGGGTTTGATCCTGCCTTTCGAACAGGTGCAAAATTGGCTATCGTTGATCAGACAGGTAAACTCTTAGCGACACAAGTCATTTATCCAGTAGCACCTGCTAGCCAAACGAAGATTCAAGCAGCCAAAGAGACACTGGCTCAACTCATTGAGACTTACCAAATTGATATTATTGCTATTGGAAATGGAACGGCTAGTCGGGAGAGCGAAGCCTTTGTGGCAGACGTTTTGAAAGATTTCCCAAATACTTCCTATGTCATTGTTAATGAAAGCGGAGCTTCGGTTTATTCAGCATCAGAGTTAGCGCGTCATGAGTTTCCAGACCTCACAGTGGAGAAGCGCTCTGCTATTTCTATTGCTCGCCGTCTACAAGACCCACTCGCAGAATTGGTTAAAATTGATCCTAAATCTATCGGAGTTGGTCAGTATCAGCATGATGTAAGTCAGAAAAAGTTGAGTGAGAACCTTGACTTTGTTGTAGATACCGTGGTCAATCAAGTCGGAGTTAACATAAATACTGCTAGCCCATCGCTTTTAGCCCATGTGTCTGGCTTAAACAAAACAATCTCAGAAAATATTGTTAAATACCGCGAAGAAAATGGAGCGCTGACATCGCGCGCTGATATCAAAAAAGTGCCTCGATTAGGTGCCAAAGCCTTTGAACAGGCCGCGGGCTTCCTACGTATTCCAGGAGCCAAAAATATTTTAGATAATACCGGTGTCCATCCAGAATCTTATCCAGCAGTCAAGGAACTTTTTAAGGTGCTTGAGATTCATGATTTGGATGAGGATGCTAAGGCAAAACTGGCTGCCGTAACAATTCCTCAAATGGCAGAAACCTTAGGCATTGGTCTAGAAACGCTTAACGACATTATTACTGACCTCCTCAAACCAGGTCGTGACTTGCGTGATGATTTTGAAGCACCAATCTTGCGTCAAGATATACTTGATTTGAAAGATTTAGCTATTGGTCAAAAACTAGAAGGAACTGTGAGAAATGTGGTTGACTTTGGTGCTTTTGTAGACATCGGTGTTCATGAAGATGGGCTTGTTCACATTTCTGAAATGAGTAAAACCTTTGTTAATCATCCAAGTCAAGTTGTTTCAGTGGGGGACTTGGTAACTGTTTGGGTCTCTAAGATTGACTTTGACCGCCACAAGGTCAATCTCAGCCTATTGCCACCGCGTGACACTCACTAATTATGTCCAAGAAGTTTCCCTGGCTGATTTTGGCAAGCCGTTTCGACATCAGGCTTATTGGAACAAGCGTCTAAAAACAACTGGCGGTCGCTTTTTCCCAAAAGATGGTCATTTGGACTTTAATCCTCGAGTAGCTGAAGAGCATGGAGAGTTTATTTTTCGACAAATTGTCCGTCACGAACTTTGTCATTATCACCTCTATTTTGAAGGGAGAGGGTATCACCATAAGGATAGGGATTTCAAAGATCTGCTAGCTCAAGTAGATGGGCTTCGTTATGTCCCAACTAGCTCTAATCCAAAGGATAATCATGATTATAGTTGCCAAACATGTGGGCAGGTTTATCAACGAAAAAGGCGTATCAATCTGGCTAAATATGTTTGTGGAAATTGCCGTGGAAAACTTATTGAAAAAAATCAGTCGTAAGGCTGATTTTCTTTTGCGAAAAATCAAGTAAACTATTATTATAGAATGAGGAGGTAAGGAACCGTGGAAACTAAATTTTATAAACAACGAAAAAATCGATTAGTGGCTGGTGTCGTTGCCGGATTAGCAGACAAGTATGGTTGGGACCTTACTTTAGCCCGTATCTTGGCAGCTCTTCTCATCTATGGCACTGGTTTTGGACTATTACTTTATATTCTGTTAGCCCTCTTCCTGCCCTACAAAGAAGATTTACTTGAAGAGCGCTATGGTCGCGGTCCCCGTCGTCGTAAAGATGCGAATGTCTTAAATGAAGACGAAGACGGTTGGTTTTGGTAAACAAATGAGAAGCCTTTGAGAATTAACAGGAACTTGAAGGTTTTCTCAGTTATGGAATATGTTGTAATCTCCTAACATACAGCTATGTTAAAGGCCTTTATCTATTAAGATAAGGTCTTTTTTGGTAGTTCTAAGACAGATATTTTCTCATAATAGCAAAAGAAAACCTCACCCTGAAAAGTATTTTTAACCTTGTTTTCTTTAGTTTGGTAGTACAAAGTTGAGTATTTGTAAGGGCTTAGATAGTGATTTGTGTTATAATATTGAAAAAGGAGAAAATATGACGGTTACTGTAAAGATGTTAGTCAAAAAAGTCAAATTGGACGTGGTATATGCTACAGATGAGTTGTTAGAAAAAGAAATCACAACATCAGATATCTCACGTCCTGGACTTGAAATGACTGGTTATTTTGATTACTATGCTCCAGAAAGGTTGCAGCTATTTGGCATGAAAGAGTGGTCTTACCTTACTCAAATGACCTCTCATAATCGCTATTCTGTTTTAAAAGAAATGTTTAAAAAGGATACGCCAGCTGTCATTGTTTCAAGGGCTTTAGCTATCCCAGAAGAAATGATTCAGGCAGCAAAAGAAGAAGGGATTTCCCTTTTGAGTAGTCGAGTGTCGACCAGTCGTCTGGCTGGGGAAATGTCCTATTTTCTAGACGCATCTTTAGCGGAGAGAACCAGTGTCCATGGTGTTTTAATGGATATTTATGGCATGGGGGTACTTATTCAAGGGGATTCTGGTATTGGTAAAAGTGAGACCGGATTAGAGCTGGTCAAACGAGGCCACCGCTTGGTTGCCGATGACCGCGTGGATGTTTACGCCAAAGATGAAGAAACACTCTGGGGAGAACCGGCAGAAATCTTACGCCACTTGCTTGAAATTCGTGGAGTTGGGATTATTGATGTTATGTCTCTGTACGGGGCTAGTGCCGTTAAAGATTCTTCCCAAGTTCAATTGGCCATTTACCTTGAAAACTTCGAGGCTGGTAAAGTCTTTGATCGCCTTGGAAATGGGAATGAGGAGATTACCTTCTCAGGTGTCAGCGTTCCTCGTATCCGTATCCCAGTTAAAACAGGTCGTAACGTTTCGGTGGTTATTGAAGCTGCTGCTATGAACCATCGTGCTAAAGAGATGGGATTTGATGCTACCCAGACTTTTGAAAATCGCCTGACCCAGTTAATCACTAAAAATGAGGCAAGCCGATGATTAATCCCATTGCCTTACAACTTGGTCCACTGGCCATTCATTGGTATGCTTTATGTATCTTATCAGGCCTTATTTTGGCGGTTTACTTGGCATCAAAAGAAGCCCCCAGAAAAGGCATGATCTCTGATGATATCTTAGATTTTATTCTCATTGCCTTTCCCCTAGCTCTCATTGGAGCAAGATTCTATTACGTCATGTTTGAGTGGTCTTATTATGCACATCATTTAGATGAAATTATTGCTATTTGGAATGGTGGCATTGCTATCTATGGTGGTCTCATTACAGGTGCTCTAGTTCTTTTGGTTTATTGTTATTATAAAGTGCTAGATCCTATTCATTTTTTAGATATCGCTGCACCAGGAGTTATGATTGCCCAAGCTATTGGGCGTTGGGGAAATTTCGTCAACCAAGAAGCTTATGGTAAAGCTGTCAGTCATTTGAACTACCTGCCGAGCTTTATTCAAAAACAGATGTTTATTGAAGGAAGTTATCGTATCCCGACCTTTCTTTATGAATCCCTTTGGAATCTTTTAGGGTTTATTATCATCATGATTTGGCGTCGCAAGCCTAAAAGCCTTCTCGATGGCGAAATTTTTGCGTTTTATCTGATTTGGTATGGGTGCGGACGTCTAGTCATTGAAGGGATGCGAACAGATAGTCTGATGTTCTTAGGCTTCCGTGTTTCCCAATATGTTTCTGTATTATTAATTATCATTGGTCTGGTCTTCGTCTTTAAAAGACGTCGTCAAAAGGGAATTCCTTATTATCAAAAATAGGGATAGAAAGAGGAGGAATTTATGGATTTGGTTGGAATTGCACTTATTATTATTGCGCTAGCATTTGTTGCTTTGGTTGTTTTTTTAATTCTTGTTTTGAAAAAAGTTTCTGAAACAGTTGATGAAGCGAAAAAAACCATCTCAATTTTAACTAGCGATGTGAACGTTACTCTCTATCAAACTAACGAAATTTTGGCGAAAGCAAATGTTCTTGTTGAGGATGTCAACGGTAAAGTTGCCACAATTGATCCTTTATTTGTGGCTATTGCGGATTTGTCAGAAAGTGTATCTGACTTAAATCTTCAAGCGAGACATTTTGGTCAAAAAGCAAGCAGTGCGACAAATAATGTCACAAAAGCTGGCAAAGTTGCTCTCGTTGGTAAGATGGCATCAAAAGTATTTGGTAAAAAAGGGGAAAAAGCATGAGTAAATTCTTTAAAACATTAGTAGTGGGTGCTGCATCTGGAGCAGCAGCAGCTTACTTCTTATCAACAGAAAAAGGTAAGGCTTTGAAAAATCGTGCTGAAAAAGCTTACCAAGCCTACAAAGAAAATCCAGATGATTACCACCAACTTGCTAAAGAAAAAGGTAGTGAATACAGTCATTTAGCATGTGACACTTTCTATGATGTGAAAGATAAGCTGGCTACTGGAGAGGTGACAAAAGAGGAGATTCTTGAGTTGCTCAAAGATAAAACAATAGCTTTCGTGCAAAAAACAAAAGAAACCCTTGCCGAAGTTGAAGCGAAAGAAAATCAAGACGATGTTATCATTGATTTAAATGAAGACGACATTGTCATTGACTATACTGAACAAGATGAGCATCTTAGTGCCGCTGACACTTCACAAGATAAATACTAAATAAGATAACCTAAAAAACAAAAAAAGAAAAGATTGAAGGCTTTGCTTACCAGTCCCCATAGTTAGTTTTCGGCTAACTGAAGAAGGGAGGTGGTTATTGTGGCTTCAATCTTTTTTTGTTTTTGGCAAAAGAAAAAGAGTCACACAAAACGGACTCTAGAAGTTACATTAGTAATGATTTGATTCCTTTAGCTAGTAAGGAAGTGATCCCTAAGCTGATGATGCTGGCGAATAAGAAAGCCAAAACCGGCGCTAAGTTCATCACGAGTAGGACAAATGCAAATAAAACAGTAATTAGGCTAAAGCAAGCAATCCGAGCGAAGAATACTAACTCTTTTAATTTAGCACTCTGACCATTGAACTCTTGAAAATCTTGGAATTTACCCTGGGATTCTTGATAGGAATCGTCGTGTTCGAATGCGTCATGCTTCTTTAACGGTGTTGGCATAGTCCTCTCCTTTCCTTCAGATACTAAGCTATTCTACCACAAAAGTCCCATTTTGTCATCTTTTTTTAAAAAAATTGAAAAAATTCAATAACCTTGACGAAGTAAGCTGCGACAGGAAAAAATTACCGAATCGGAAGTTGACAGATTTTGCAAGAAATATGCTTGACGCTTAGAATTTTTTGGTATAATAAAGGTTATATGAAAAAAATAATTATTACAGCCACAGCTGAAAGTATAGAACAAGTCAAGGCTTTATTAGCTGCTGGTGTCGATCGTATTTATGTTGGTGAAGCGAATTATGGGTTACGTCTCCCCCATAATTTTTCTTATGACGAATTGAGACAAATTGCCAAACTAGTCCACGAGGCTGGAAAAGAATTAACAGTAGCTTGCAACGCTTTGATGCATCAAGATATGATGGATCACATCAAACCCTTTTTAGACTTAATGGCAGAGATTGCTGTTGACTATCTTGTGGTTGGTGATGCAGGTGTGTTTTATGTCAATAAAAGGGATGGCTATAACTTTAAATTGATTTATGACACATCTGTTTTTGTGACGTCTAGTCGCCAGGTAAATTTCTGGGGGCAACATGGTGCTGTTGAAAGTGTCTTGGCTCGAGAAATCCCATCAGCAGAGTTATTCACCTTAGCTGAAAATTTGGAATTTCCAGCAGAAGTGCTTGTCTATGGTGCTTCAGTCATTCATCATTCGAAACGTCCCTTGCTAGAAAATTATTACCATTTTACCAAGATCGATGATGAGGTTAGTCGTGAACGCGGTCTTTTCTTGGCAGAGCCAGGAGATGCTAACAGTCATTATTCCATTTATGAGGACAATCATGGCACTCATATTTTCATTAATAATGATATTGACATGATGTCTAAATTGGGTGAGCTTTATGAGCATGGTTTAACTCATTGGAAGCTGGATGGTATTTACTGTCCTGGTGATGATTTTGTAGCTATTACTAAATTGTTTATTCAAGCAAAAGAGTTATTAGAAACAGGGCAATTTACCCAAGAGAAGGCTAAAAAGCTTGATCAAGAGGTACATGCCCATCATCCATCTGGCCGTGGTCTAGATACTGGTTTTTACGATTTTGATCCAAAAACCGTGAAATAAACACGTAACCCTTGTCTTGAGTGAGTTTACTATTTCAGGGCAAGACAGGGTTATGACACCATTACACAGGTAATCTACCTATCTTGAAAATAGAAAGAATATCACATGTCACATATGAAAAAACGTCCAGAGGTTTTATCACCTGCTGGAACACTGGAAAAATTAAAAGTTGCGATTGACTATGGCGCAGATGCTGTTTTTGTCGGAGGACAGGCCTATGGTCTAAGAAGCCGTGCTGGTAACTTCTCTATGGAGGAATTGCGAGAAGGCATTGATTATGCTCATGCGCGTGGGGCTAAGGTCTATGTTGCTGCTAACATGGTTACCCATGAGGGGAACGAAATTGGTGCGGGTGAGTGGTTCCGCCAACTGCGTGATATGGGACTTGATGCGGTCATCGTTTCAGACCCAGCCTTGATTGTCATTTGCTCAACAGAAGCTCCAGGTTTGGAAATTCATTTATCAACTCAAGCTTCATCTACCAATTACGAAACCTTTGAATTTTGGAAAGCGATGGGGTTGACGCGTGTTGTATTAGCCCGTGAGGTCAATATGGCTGAATTAGCAGAAATCCGTAAGCGGACAGATGTGGAAATTGAAGCCTTTGTCCATGGAGCTATGTGTATCTCTTATTCAGGCCGCTGCGTCTTATCCAACCACATGAGTCACCGTGATGCTAACCGAGGTGGTTGTTCACAGTCTTGTCGCTGGAAATATGATCTCTATGATATGCCATTTGGGGCTGAACGTCGTTCTCTAAAAGGAGAAGTTCCTGAAGACTACTCCATGTCTTCTGTTGACATGTGTATGATTGAGCATATTCCTGACCTGATTGAAAATGGGGTTGATAGCCTAAAAATCGAAGGCCGGATGAAATCCATTCATTACGTCTCAACCGTAACCAACTGTTACAAGGCGGCTGTAGATGCTTACATGGAAAGTCCAGAAGCTTTTTATGCCATCAAAGAGGAATTGATTGACGAACTATGGAAAGTGGCTCAGCGTGAATTGGCAACAGGTTTTTATTATGGCACTCCAAGCGAGAATGAACAGTTGTTTGGCGCTCGCCGTAAAATTCCACAATACAAATTTGTCGGAGAAGTAGTTGGGTTTGACTCAGCTAGCATGACAGCGACTATTCGTCAGCGTAATGTCATCATGGAAGGCGATCGGATTGAATTTTATGGACCAGGTTTCCGTCATTTTGAAACGGTTGTTAAGGATCTACATGATTCGGATGGCCAAAAGATTGACCGTGCCCCAAATCCAATGGAACTCTTAACCATCTCTTTACCGAGAGAAGTTAAGCCAGGGGATATGATTAGGGCTTGCAAGGAAGGTCTGGTTAACCTCTATCAAAAAGACGGTACAAGTAAAACTGTCAGAGCTTAATTGAAATAAATATGAAAGGCCCTTTTTCCCTAGTGGCGTAAAAGATGCGTTTGGGATAAAAGAGCCTGTTTTTTGAAAATTAGATACCAAGATAGCTTATTTTCTCAAAACTTGATAAAATAAGGTCATCATAACTAAAAAGTTGAAAAAAAGATTGCTTTTGTCAATTTATTTTCGAATAGTATAAGTAAGGAGGAAAAATAATGGCAGAATTTACGTTTAAAATTGAAGAACACTTACTCACCTTGTCAGAAAATGATAAAGGTTGGACGAAAGAATTGAACCGCGTCAGCTTTAATGGCGCAGAAGCCAAATGGGATATCCGCACGTGGAGTCCAGACCATACGAAAATGGGGAAAGGCATTACTCTTACCAATGAAGAATTTAAAACCATCTTAGATGCTTTTCGTAAGTAAAACCTCTCTGTGGTTGTAAAAAATAACCCTTCTAGTCAACTGCACCTTGACATCTTGGCCATTTTAAGGCTGGTAATCGGGTGCAGTTGACATGGAGAAGGGTTATTTTTTAGATTGAAGACGGTCAGCAAGGCCTACAAAAACTAAGATTAGACCTAAGCCTATAAAAATCCACTTCGCAGCTAGAAGACCATAAAGGACAAAAATAGCAGCACTTATATAAGAGATATATTCTTTTGTCATCACGTTTTCATTACTTTCTTTAGGATACCCTCTATTATAGCATAAAAGCCATTAACAATCACAAGTGACTTCGCAGCAGTCTAGGCGATCAAGGTGCATTTGGTTAGCTCTGTAAAATTCCAGAATATCAGGGTCAAGCTGCCAACCTTCTCGGTTAGCAATTTCAGTGATAAGTGGCGAGAAGCGTTGACGGAATTTATAAATATAGCAGAAAATGATATTTCCTTGTCTCAAACTAGGACCAATCAAGAAACAGTTTGGGTTTAGGGTGGATTCGTCATTCTCTGTTACTAGGGGAATACCATCTTGATTGTAGTCAAAAATGGCTTCTCCGCCAATAAGGTGACAGGTGTTTAAAAATCCAGTGGCCAAGATAGGTTTGTGGCGACTATAAGCAGTACTGCCATCTTGAAAAATGACTTGATAACCTTTTTCGGTTTGATGGATTTCTTTGGCATGTTTTCTTTCTGTGATGTGAATGTGATAGTTGGGATTGTCTTGAATATGTTTGAGTCTCTCTTGGGTAATCGGTGATAAGGAAATACTAGGATCGG
The DNA here is from genome assembly GCF_056500955.1 of Streptococcus sp. F2. NCBI lineage: Bacteria > Bacillati > Bacillota > Bacilli > Lactobacillales > Streptococcaceae > Streptococcus > Streptococcus sp. F2. The sequence goes on along the minus strand of NZ_JBWKAI010000012.1, from coordinate 7,153 downwards.
CAGCTGTTTCGCTTTTTCCAAAACTATCGGTAAATAAATGAACCTCATTACCAAGATAGGCTAAATGAGTGAGGGCATCACAGGCACTCTCATTTCCCCCAATAATAATAAAAGGATCTTCAGATTTGACATTAAAGGAGTCAACTTGACCATAGTGCATCCCTAACTCAGCCCCCTTGATTCCTTGATTATTTGGCAGTTGAAATTCTCCAGTTGCCATAATGAGGTAACGGCAGCTAAAATCGCCTTGGCTAGTTTTTACTTGGTAGCCTTTAGGATGGCGTTGGATCGTTAGTACCTGAGTATTCGTTTGAATCGGTATGTTGTCATTTTTAGCAACTAAGGACAAGTAATGAGCATATTCAGGTCCAGATAGGTGCTCCTTATTGAAGCTAAAAGCGGGTGAAGTATTAGGAACAACAGCATTAATATCTGGAAAACCAAAACCATTTGTAGTAAAGGAAGGCGTAATAAATTGTGTAGTTCTTGGCCATTTCAAAAAGCTATCTCCAACAGTTCCCTGCTCAAGAATCAAAAAATCGTTAATGTCGTATCTTTTTAAAGCGGCACCGAATCCAATGCCGGCAGCTCCTGCCCCAATGATAATAATCTGATAATGTTTCATATGATTCTCCTTGACAAGTGAATAAGCATGCGCTAAAATACTTAACTAGTTAACTATTTTACAGTTTAACAAAACTTAGAAACTTTGTAAAGAAAGGAAAATCATGTTTCTATTAATATGTATTTTAGTAATGTGGGTGATGATCTTTGGAGTTGCCTGCTTTTATTTTGGAAGCTTAGATAAACAGCTTACTCCGCAAGTGATTTATCGTTTTACCTTAGCCATTCTGATGGCAACTCTTATTTGGATTTTAGGCGCTTATTTTTTCGCCTTTGAAGGGAAAATGCAAACCTTAATGACGGTAAAATCAGTTTCTTTAGAAAGAGCCTTGGACTTGTTATTCCAATTATGTTTTTGCTTGTATGCAGTGGTTATGCTTATTGGTGCCATCATTGATCGGGTCAAAACCAGTCATCTCCTCTTGTTAGTTGGAGTATGGATTAGTTTAGTCTATACCCCTTTAGCCTACTTGATGTGGAATACAGAGGGTCTATTAGCCAACTTAGGTGCTAGAGATTTTTCGGGAGGTATGGTGGTTCATTTATCGGCTGGACTGTCAACTTATATTTTGGCTCATTTTGCTGGGAAAACTCCTCACCAGCATGAAAAGATTCGCCAAGAATGGTTATATCTGGGTATGATTTTGGTGACCTTTGGATGGTTTGGCTTTAATGTTGGACCTGTTGGACAATTGAATGCTCTGGCGGGTCAAGTTTTGCTTAATACCCTTTTAGCCATTGTTTGTGGTGGCTTTTCTTGGAGTCTAGTAACCTTTTTAAAGCATAAGGAAGAATCAACCGTTGCTTTGCTCAATGGCATGATTGTTGGCCTAGTGACCAGTACGGCAGGCGTAGGGTATCTTAACACAGGAGAGATTAGTCTTTTGACCTTTGTAGCAAGTGGTTTGACTTGTCTTCTGACGGATTATCTTAGTCATCAATTGCCTGTTGATGATGTTGTGGATTCATTTGCCATGAACGGTATAGGAGGTTTTTTAGGAAGCTTAGGGCTTGCGCTATTGAGACCTCAGCTTCTATTGCCGCAAATACTTGCCATCTTTGTAACGATTTTTCTATCTACTCTAGTCTCTTTTGTTCTTGGGAAAGCTCTCTTACAACATAAGACCAAAAAAGTTGAATAAATAAGACAAGAGGCAATATAAAAAAAGTAATCCACTTGAAGTAGGACTACCTTTTTATTGTCATAAGTTTTTTATATTAAGGTTTCATGGTTGGGAAAAGTAGCACATCTCGGATAGTTGTTGTGTTTGTTAACAACATGCAGAGACGGTCAATACCAATTCCAAGTCCACCAGTTGGCGGCATACCATATTCAAGGGCTTCAACGAAGTCGTAGTCAATGCCAGTTGCTTCGTCATCACCAAGTTCTTTGGCTTGTGCTTGTGCTTCAAAACGAGATAATTGGTCAATTGGATCATTTAACTCTGTGAAAGCATTCGCGTATTCTTTGGTCATGATGAAAAGTTCGAAGCGGTCGGTGAAGCGGCCGTCTTCAGGATTCTTCTTAGCCAAAGGTGATACTTCAACAGGATGACCAAAGACAAAGGTTGGTTGGATCAAGGTTTCTTCAACGAATTCTTCGAAGAAAGCATTGATGATATGTCCAACACTTGTGAAGTGTTTTTCGAGTGGTACCTGTTTTTCTTTGGCAAGTGCAATAGCTTCTTCGACAGTCATTTCAGGCCAGAAATCAACACCCGTCACTTCCTTGATAGAATCTACCATGTGGACACGTTTGAAAGGTTCATTGATACGGATTTCAGTTCCTTGATAATCAATAGGCCCATCACCTTTAACAGCTTTAGCGGCATGTTGGATTATGCCTTCTGTCAAGTTCATGATGTCAAGGTAATCTGCGTAAGCTTGGTAAACCTCGATAGAAGTGAACTCAGGATTATGCGTGGCATCCATTCCCTCATTACGGAAGATACGACCAATTTCATAAACACGTTCCATACCACCAACAATCAAACGTTTCAAATGAAGTTCTGTTGCGATACGAAGCACCATATCAATGTTTTGAGCATTATGGTGAGTAACGAAAGGACGAGCAGCAGCACCACCAGCTTCGTTATGAAGCACAGGCGTTTCTACCTCTAGGAAATCAAGTCCGTCTAAATAACGACGGATTTCTGAAATCATTTTGGAACGGGTCACGAAGCGGTCAAAGCTTTCACGATTTGAAATTAAATCAAGGTGACGCTTACGGTAAATGGTTTCAATATCAGTTAATCCGTGGAATTTTTCAGGAAGAGGGCGAAGAGACTTAGAAAGGTGAGTCAACTTGGTGGCCTTGATGGAGAGCTCCCCCATATCAGTCCGCATAATTTCTCCCTCAACGCCAAGAAAGTCTCCTAGGTCAGCCTTTTTAAAAATTTCATAGTTGTCTTCGCCAACAGAATCCTTACGGACATAAAGTTGGATCTGCCCTTCACGGTCTTGAAGATGAGCAAACCCAACCTTACCTTTACCACGTTTAGTCATCAAACGACCAGCCACGATAGCTGTTTCGTTTAACTCATGTAAGTCTTCTTTTGTTTTGTCAGCATACTTTTCTTTTAATTCAGCAGAGTTGGCTGTGCGGTCAAAGCGTTTACCGAAAGGATCAATTCCTTGTTCAGCCAGCGCCGTCATTTTTTCACGACGGACAATCTGTTGGTCATTTAATTCTTCGATGTGTTGATTAGACATATTTTCCTCCAATATGATTTCCTTTCCATTGTATCATAAAAGGGGCTAGAATACACCTATATTTCGTTGGAAAATGCGACTGCAGCGGGGCACTTTTTTGAAAATGAAATTGAAAAGCCTAATGGAAAATAGTATAATGGTTGGGATATTAAACTAGAAAAGAAGAGAGACTCATGATTACTGCTATTGTTTTTGATGTGGATGACACAATTTACGACCAGCAAGCGCCTTATCGAATCGCCATGGAAAAGTGCTTCCCAGATTTTGATATGTCAGTAATGAATCAAGCTTATATTCGCTTTCGTCACTATTCAGATGTTGGATTTCCAAGAGTAATGGCAGGGGAGTGGACGACCGAATATTTTCGATTCTGGCGTTGTAAAGAAACACTACTTGAGTTTGGCTATCGAGAAATCGATGAAGCTACGGGAGTGCATTTTCAAGAGGTCTATGAACACGAACTTGAGAACATTACCATGCTAGACGAGATGCGCATGACCCTGGATTTTTTAAAATCAAAGAGTGTTCCAATGGGGATTATTACTAATGGGCCAACAGAACATCAGCTGAAAAAAGTTCGTAAATTAGGGCTTTATGATTATATTGATCCTAAGCGTGTCATTGTGAGCCAAGCAACAGGGTTTCAAAAACCAGAAAAAGAAATTTTTAACCTAGCGGCAGAACAGTTTGACATGAACCCACAAACCACACTATATGTTGGGGATTCTTATGACAATGATATCATGGGGGCTTTTAACGGTGGATGGCATTCGATGTGGTTTAACCATAGAGGACGTCAGTTAAAGCCAGGAACTAAGCCTGTTTATGATGTGGCTATTGATAACTTTGAACAACTCTTTGGTGCTGTTAAGGTTCTCTTTGATTTGCCAGATAATAAATTTATTTTTGATGTCAATGACAAGAAAAATCCAATTTTACAGATGGGTATCAACAATGGTTTGATGATGGCAGCAGAGCGTTTGCTTGAAAGCAACATGAGCATTGACAAGGTGGTTATCTTGCTTCGATTAACCAAGCAACAAGAAAAGGTTTTGCGCTTAAAATATGCCAGATAAAGAGTATCAGAGCCGTTTCTTTCGCTAAAGACTAAGTAATAAGGAGGCTAGCAAGTCACGTTTTCCTTAAGAGGAGAGGCCTACTTGTTGTCTTTTTTAGAAAACAACTGGAAAGATTATAACTCATTGGCACTCATAGATTTAAAAAACCGTCCTAACACTAATATAGGACGGTTTTTGTTATTCTGTAAAGGATTTACCGTTCCACTCTAAGCACTGAAAGTCTTGACCATTCTTGGTTTCAAGTATGGTTAAACTAGCATTGTCCAATCCACCTTTGGCCAACAGTAAAGCGGGTTCGAAACCTAAGAGTGATCGAATGCTAGCAGTTAAATTGGCTCCATGTCCCACAATAAGGACATTATGGTAGTTTTTGTCACCAAATGATTCAATCAGTTGCCTCACGCGCTGGGTGGTTTGGTAGATGGATTCTGCTTCAAAGTGATGCGGTTTGAATTGGGCTAAATTATGACGAAAAGCTGACATCTGTTGAGGATAAATAGCTGCCATAGTGGCTATCTTTGCCCCTTCCAATTTGCCTAATCGCCACTCCCGAAGTTGATCAGTATGGTAAAGACTGGGTTCTTGGTCAAAAGAGTCCAAAATAATGGCTGCCGTAGCCATCGCTCTAGGAAGGTCACTGGTATAGACAGCATCAAAGGAAATTTTTGATAGCGACTTTCCTAATAAGCGAATCTCGTCTTTGGATTCTTCAAGTAGGGGTGAGTCACCGCCAGCTCCCTGAAAGCGCCCTTCCAAATTCCAGAGGGTTTTACCATGTCTTACAAAATATAATTTCATGAAAAGATCCCTTTAAAGGTAAGTAATTCGAGCACCAAAAGGAAAGAGACTGATGAGAGCTAACTTGAGACACTGACCTGCAAAAGGAATTCCGATAATGGAAATACAGAGTAAAAGAGCAGAGGTAAGGTGCATCACCGCTAGGCTCAAACCACAGATTAACATCCAGAGGAGATTTAAGATGAGGCTATCAGTTCCTGTACCGATGTCGATAGTTTTACCGAAAGGAAATAACCCAAAGTTGCCGATTTTAAAGCATTGAAGACCAAAAGGGATACCAATAACCGTTAAGCACAGCAAAATACCGATAAAAGACCAGGCCAACCAAGCCCAAAAACCAGAAAAGATAAACCAAATCATATTTGCAATAGTTCTCATTTTTTCTCCTTTAAATCAGCAAAGCTTGCCCCAACGAAATCGGCTAAGGTGTGACTGTCGATTTGAATAGAACGTCCAATCTCACCAGCAGAGACAATCATCTGTCCCTTCTCGAGGGCTGTTTCATCAATAAAAATAGGAAAGGAATGCTTTTGACGAATCCCAACAGGATTGTTTGCCCCGTGAACGTAGCCAGTTGTCTTTTGCAAGTCTTTTTGAGGAATCATGGAGACCTTCTTATTACCAGAGACTTTTGCCAGTTGCTTTTCAGACAAGTGTTCTGTCAAAGGGATAATCCCAATCAGAGGTCCCGTTTTATCCCCGATGAGGGCGAGGGTTTTATAAATATCAGAAGCTTGAATGCCTGAGGGCAAATCACCTTCTAAAGCGTTAAGACTCAGTCCCTGATGAGCTATGTGAGCCTTATCTAATATTTGTTCCACTAAGGTTTTTTTGCGTTTTGTTTTTTTAGCCATGATTAAGTCCTTATCATTGTCTTAAACATAAAAAATAGTATAACACTAACATTATACCATTTTTTAAAGTTTGCTTTCAAATTGTTAAAGCTTAGTCTCTTGGATCAAAAAATTGAGGTTGGGTTGGCAAGATAAGCAAGAGGACCAAAAGCGTGACTAATAAAGTAAGCAATCCAGCAGTTCCATTGACAGTAAAGGAATACCAGATGGCAGACATTCCTTTTGGAGCATAGCTTCCCCAGAAAATAACACCTGCGATAAAGTGCCAGAGGTAGCGTATCCCAACGGCTAAGATAGTAGCCATTAAGGCGATAAGCAAGGCAAAAGGTTTTTTTTGTTGTCTTAAGGTTTTGACAAGACTATCAGAGAAGATTCCTGCTAATCCCATTGAAATAAAGGCTAAAATATACTCGATAAAGACTTGGGACATGCTGAGATAGTAAACTTTTCCAAGTGCAAAATGTAATAGTCCCCAAATAAGTCCCGCAAGCAATCCATATTTCAACCCACGTCTCAAAGAGAAGATAACCAGAGGAATAGCACCATATGAAGGGCTAAACCATCCTGCAAAATCTGGAATGAAGGAAAGTGCCATTGCTAGGGCAGCAAAAATAGCAGCTTCGATAAGGTATTTGACATTTGTGTTTTTTGACATAAAAAACTCCTTTTCAGAGACAAAAAAGAGCATTGTTTTCCCAACTATTATCGTTTGGTCACAATCCCTACGCTTGTACTAGCAAGATCAGGTCCTCAGGATTTCGCAATTGCGATCTCAGCCAAAGCACTCCTTTGTGAATCATTATATTTTTCTATATTATATGACGCCGTGAAAGCCCTGTCAAGAAAATTGGCTTACCATCTAAACTTTAGAATAACAAGACGAGCAAGAGCAGGAGTTATCAAACGTAAAAAAGCCAGTTTCTAAACTGGTCTTCAGATTGAAGACAAACATCGATTTGGTGTTTGTCTTTTTTAGTGTTTTTAGATAAAAATGGCTGTTTCCGTGCTTAAACCACCTCATCTGAACAAAATAAAAAGGCTCTCCCGCCATCCTTTTGACCAGTTTTTTGAGATTTAAGCATGCCA